>JBDTTO010000128.1:0-7551 GCA_039930585.1 Gemmatimonadaceae bacterium | reverse complement strand
GGCGTCCTGGATTTTTCCGACGAAGACTATTCCCGCTTCCTCAGGTGCTCGCTGCGGCGTTTCCGGTGAGTGTGCTTTCTGGGCAAGTTGGAACGTTGGTCAAGCTGGTGCGCGTGCTGATGCTTGGGCCGGTGGTTTTGTTTTTCGCGCTACAACAGGGTTCGCCCGATTCTGCCACTCGAAGCGGGAGCGCGATTGCATCTACGCCGTTATCGTGGGTTCGCCAGCTGGGCCGATACATACCGTGGTTCATCGTTGGCTTCCTGGCGTTGGCAGCCGTTCGCGCAGCGGGATGGGTATCTGACGAAGTCGTGCAGATGGCGCATCAGACTGCTTCGATTCTCACGATTGTAGCGATGGCCTCGGTGGGGCTCGGCTGCGACCTCCGCGCCATTGTGCGTGCTGGCGCGGGTATCGTAGCGACAGTGGTGGGTTCGTTGATCATGCTCACGCTTCTGAGTCTCGGCCTTATTCATGCCCTCGGCATATCCTGAAAAGCGAGCGCCGGCGCCAGTCTGAATTGGGCATGCGAAAATACCGCTATTGGGGGAGATACTTTTTTTCGCGCGCCGGTAATCATACGAAGGGATAATCGTGCCGGCGCACTTTGCGACGCAGCTTTACCGGAGGGTCAAAATACACATGACAAGAACTACAACGGCGTTGGCGATCGGAACGGAAGCTCCGGAATTCGCACTGCATGCCACACCCGATCAAAAGGTTGCACTCAGTGAGTTGCGGGGAAATCCAGTGGTACTGGCATTCTATCCGGCGGACTGGAGTCCCGTGTGCGGCGATCAGTTGGCACTCTACAACGAACTGCACAGCGTGTTTGCCAAATACGATGCGCAACTGATTGGCATTTCGGTGGACGGCGTGTGGTGTCATCGCGCCTTTGCCGAAACACGGAAATTGCATTTCCCGTTGCTGGCCGACTTCGAACCCAAGGGCGCCGTCGCGCAATTGTACGGCGTTTATCGCGCGTCCGAAGGGACAACTGAACGCGCGCTGTTTGTGTTGGACCGCGACGGCATCATTCGCTGGTCGTACGTATCTCCAGTTGGGGTAAATCCCGGGGCGGACGGGATTCTGGCGGCACTCGAACTTCTCTCCTGAGAAAAATCATGAGCACACAAAAAGGCACGTTGCAGCCTGCCGTTAGCGCACACGATCACGCACAAGGACCGGCGAACGCTCCGGTTACGCTCGTTGAGTACGGCGACTATCAGTGCCCGCACTGCTATCGCGCATTTCCAGTCGTGCAGGAGTTGCAGCGGCGCCTGGGCGACAAGCTGCGGTTTGTGTTTCGAAACTTTCCGCTAAGCGAAGCGCATCCGGAAGCACTGCACGCTGCCGAATCCGCTGAAAGTGTTGCGGTGCACGCCGGCGAAGATGCGTTCTGGAAAATGCACGACGCGATTTACACGCATCAACAGGATTCGGAATGGGCGTTGGATGACGCGCACCTGGCGCGTTATGCCACAGCGGTGGGGGCCAATGCAACACTCATCGCAGAAGATCTGGCCAATGACGTACACGAAGCGCGCGTAAAGGCCGACTTCATGAGCGGGGTGCGCAGCGGCGTGAATGGCACACCGACATTTTTTATCAACGGTGTGCGCTTTGATGGTAATTGGACGGACGCCGATGAATTTGAGCAGGCATTATCGGTGAAGTAAAGCACAAAAACTCCGGTGTGGCGCGGTCCTTGCTCATTGGCATGATGCAAGAACGACTGCAAACACACTGGAGGAGTAGTTCCGATGAAGGTGACGGATGAAGTACAACGTTCAAACCGTTTTGCAACCAACTGGCAGAGTGATATTCCGGCGGGAATAGTTCTCGCGATTATTGCGCTGCCATTGTGTCTGGGTATTGCAGTTGCATCGGGCGCACCTGTATCCAGCGGCATCATTGCGGGTGTTGTTGGCGCGCTGATTGTTGGCCGACTGAGTGGGTCGGAGCTGCAGGTAAGCGGGCCCGCAGCGGGACTTGCTGCAATCGTTGTTGGTGCCATTGCACAACTGGGATCGTTTCAGGCGTTTCTCGTGGCAGTGGTACTGGCGGGATTGATACAGGTCGCATTGGGCGTCGCGCGCGCGGGAATCATCGGATACTACTTTCCGTCAAGCGTTGTGAAGGGAATGCTTGCGGCGATTGGTATTGTGCTGGTGCTCAAACAACTGCCGCACGCGTTGGGATATTACGCCGACTTTGAAGGCAGCGAGTCATTCGCGCAAACCGCCGGACAGAACACGTTTTCGGCAATTCGCGCAGCAATGGAGCAGCCCAGAATTGGTGCTGTGATCATTTGTGCGTTTTCACTGGCCATACTCGCGTTGTGGCAGACGGACACCTTCAAGCGAATGCGCGTAATTCCAGCGCCACTTGTTGTTGTCGTGTCAGGGATCGCGTTGAACGCGCTTTTTGTGTCGGCGTTGCCCGAGTTTGCGCTATCCGGCAACAATCTCGTGTCGCTGCCCGTGATACAATCGCCAACGGAACTCAGGTCTCTGCTCGTTTTTCCCGACTGGTCGGTACTTGCACGCACTGACGTTTACCTGGTAGCACTCACAATCGCGGCCGTGGCGAGTCTCGAGACGCTGCTCAGTCTTGAAGCGACCGACAAGATTGATCCCGTCAAACGCGAAGCGCCGCCAAGCCGCGAGTTGATTGCGCAGGGAATCGGCAATACAATCTCCGGATTGATTGGCGGGCTGCCGATGAGCGGTGTGATTGTGCGCAGTGCGGCCAACATTGATGCCGGTGCGAAATCACGGTGGTCGAACATCACTCACGGCGTGTTGTTGCTGGTTTCGTTTCTCAGCATTCCGATGTTGCTCAATCGAATTCCGCTCGCATCGATTGCCGCAGTCCTTCTATACACGGGCTTTCGGCTGGCCCATCCCGCGCTCTGGAAAAACGCGTGGAATGTTGGTCGGTCGCATTTCGTCACATTTGCGGTCACCGTACTGACAACTCTGATGTCCGACCTGTTGATAGGCATTGTAGTTGGTTTTGCAGTGGGCGCGTTCTTCATTCTCATTGGACAGCTGCGTACACCCGCATTGGTAGATCACAATCCGCCGGGTGCTGTTCTGCGCCGGTTTGTACTGCCTGAACTCGTGACATTTCTCAGCAAGGCCGAAGTCGCGCAAACGCTGGCGGGCATTGCGCCGGGAAGTCGCGTTGAAATCGACGGGCGCGGTGCGCGACACATCGACTACGACATTCTCGAATTGATAACAAACTTCCGCGCAACAGCAGTGCACCGAAACATCGATTTCCGATTGGTCGGCATGCCGACGGTCGCTCCAGTTCCTGCTCACTACTTCTGATATTCATATCCATGGAACATTTCGCACGCATTCTCAGGAACAACAAACAGTGGGCCGCGCGGATGAAGGCGGACGATCCGGACTATTTCGCACGTCGTTCAGCGCATCAGGAACCACACTTTCTGTTCATCGGTTGTTCGGATAGTCGCGTTCCCACCGAGCTGTTGACGGGTGTCGCGCCTGGCGAGCTGTTTTCGCACCGCAACATCGCGAACCAGGTTTTTCCAACCGATCTCAACCTGCTGTCGGTCATGCAGTACGCGATTGATGTGCTGGACGTCGAGCACGTGGTTGTGTGTGGTCACTACAACTGTGGTGGTGTCAAAGCGGCGCTTGGTTCGGCGAGTTACGGCGTGGTTGATCACTGGCTGAGCAACATTCGAAACGTCGTGCGCTGGAATCAGGATGAGCTTGACGGCATTCCCAACGAAGAAGCGCGGCTGCGTCGCCTGGTAGAACTCAACGCGATTGAGCAGGTGTATCAACTTTCGCGAAGTCCCATCATTCAGCGAAGCTGGGAGCGTGGACGCCGCCCGATGTTACACGGTCTCGTCTATGACTTGCATGATGGGTTACTGCGCACGTTGGTGACCGGAATCGATGGACCGGAAAAGGCGCAGTCTCTTCCGCATTCGGACGGGGGAAACCGCGCACTGATCGCTACAACCGCGGAGCTGGCGATTAGTATGTAGGAACTATGCGCCCATTCCATGGATAACGTCACGCACGCGCTGGCCGGCTGTCTGCTGGCCGCGGCCACCGTTACAATCGCTGAGCGTCGCGGCGTCAGGTTACCGACAAATTTCCGCACTGTCGCAACGGCCGTGGGCATCATCACCGCTGAATTACCCGACGCGGATTTGATCTACGCGGGCCAGCGATTGGGAATGGGCCAACTGGGTTACCTGCTACACCACCGCGGCCACACACACACGGTGCTGTTTGCAGTCTTTGGCGCGTTGGGGGTGTGGCTGGCAACGCTCGCGCTCAGCAAACAATCACGAACCGGCGCTGTACGAAATGCACTGCTTGTGCTGGCCTTGGTTGGAACTGCGTCGCACCTCGCGCTGGACTACACCAACAACTACGGTATTCATCCGTTCTGGCCCGCTGTAAAGCAGTGGTACTACGGCGACGCCGTATTCATTGTGGAACCGTGGTTGTGGATCGCGTCCATTCCGGCACTCTATCTGTTTTACCACGCGCGGGTTGGACGCGCTCTGCTTGCAACACTGTTGGCGATCATCCTGGTTGCATCGTGGAGCATTGATCTGGTGAGCAGCGACGTTGCAATTGCATTTACAGTTGCAACAGTGCTTTGGTTTGTGCTGACACAGGCGTCCACGCCGATGCATCGAATTACGTTTGCTCTTGGCGCCTGGTTGGTTGTCGAGTTGGTGTTCATGCAGGCGTCGGCACGCGCTCGCGATTTGGTAAGAAACGCGGTTGGTTCGACGTACCGCGACGTGTCGCTGACGCCATCCATCGGAAATCCGCTTTGTTACAGCGGCATCGTGGTTGAAGCCGACGGCGATACATACCGCGTTACTGATGCGACCGTCGCACCATTTGAAAGTGTTCGAAGCGCAAGCCGATGCGCCGGTCAGCAACGCGGCGGAGTGTCGACCAATACTTTGTCCACGCGCGCTTCAACGCCAGCAATTCGATGGAGCGGTGAATGGCACAAACCGCTCGCCGACCTTACACGTTTGATTTCGACGTCATGCGAAGTTGCCGCGGCCATGGAATTTGTTCGCGTGCCCGTTTGGCAAGAGATCAAAGGTGACAGTGTGCAAATTGGTGACGCGCGCTTTGGTGCCGCCGGTGCTGGCTTTGCATCCGTTACTGCCGCACTACATCCGTCACAATGCCCGCGCTTTGTGCCGGGCTGGATTCCGCCGCGCGCCGACTTACTGCACTAACCACTATTGGTGCAGGTCGTGCGCTGGCAAAGCGTCACGTGCTCGCACACCGGCAGCAAATGGGCCCAGCAGATGCACGATGCTGTTGGCGTAGTAATTGACCAGCGGCCGGCCGCGTGGCAGCACGACGTAACCGTCGCCGGCGCGAGCTACAATGCGACGTAACCGCAACATACGATAGGCGCGGTCAAACGTCTCGGCGATATTACGATCAGCTCGCACAACGCGCCCGTTCAAGTCAATGAGCACATCGCGCATTGCCTCCATGCGAGCAAGCAACTTGTCGCGAGCAATAAATTCCGAATCGAAACTTTGAATGGCCGCGCACGCCAAAGGCACCGAAGTAACGGGAATTACTGCACCAATGCGGCCGAGCATCTCGTTGCAAAATTCCTTCACCTGCGCCAGACGTTCGGGGCGCGGTAAGTCTTCCAGCACAATGCCTTTTGATTCAAGGCCTGTGAGCCATTCATCAACGGAAACTGGCGTTCCGATGGCAACGGCGGCGCGACCATAACGTTTCCAGCGCCCCGTGAGCAGCCGCCCAATGTTTGAAAGCAAGTAACTTGCCACTTCGCGTATTTGGGTTCCGCGGGATGAGACCGGGCGATCCGCTTTCGTTTCGAGTTCGCGCAACAACGTACGATCTTCGAGCACGCGGTCATAATTTATGCCGACCGGAACGACATACATTTTTGCGCGCACTTCCGGATCGCGTGTTACGCCAAGGGCGTAATCAAGCAACCCAATTTTCCCTGGACGCAACGCACCGTCGCGCGAGAGGCCGCCTTCAGGAAAGACGCCCTGCGTAACGCCATTGCGCGTGATGAGCTGCACATACGCTTCCAACACCGAATGGTACAGCGGCTCGCGAAACCGTCGACGGATGAAATACGAACCGAAGGTCTTGAACAGGTATTCGAGCGGAAATGCGCGCGCCCACTCGCCCACCGCGTACGAAATTGAAACATCCCCCATCATCACGTACGCCACCAATACGTAGTCGGCATTCGAACGATGATTCATCAGATAGATGACCACTGAATCGCGCGGCAGTCCGCGAAATGGGTCGGGGCGTTCGTATTCGACTGATACTTTGTAGAACAGACCAAGGAGTGCGCGGCTTACCCAATAACCCAGACGATAATACGCAAGGATGTTGAAGAACGGGACAATTTCGCCGAGGTATCCGCGAACGCGTTGCCATGTTTCCGTTTCGCTCTGACCGGTTTCGGCAGCGTGTGCGCGGACCGCATCGGCCACTGCTGGAAGCGCAAGCACCTGATCAATTACAAAATGTTTGCGCGTGAGTTTGAAACGATCAACGCGTGCGCGATTGTGCAAAAGCGTGCGTCGCGCGGCGCGACGCGCAAACCGCGATGTCGCGAACGCAAGCACCGCGACACCCACCACGATCAGCAGAATGGTGTAGACGTCCCGACTGACGGTCATGGATGGCGCGACAGTGACATCAGTGTCGGAATTGGAGTGTGCGGGAAGGCCAGATATATGGGGCGGTGCGGGATGAGCGCCAGATGCGCGAGACGCTAAGTTGTGGCATGCCAACTCCGCGCCGGCCATTCCCGATTGTTGTTGCGGAGTTTGACGCGACGATGGACGTACGTGTGGTTCGTCGCGTGGCGCTCCTGTACGCGAACGGCCCCGATCATGCGACCGATCGGCCAGCGCACGTGCGGGCAGGTTCTGGACTGGCGTGGGTTGGAACGCGATTGGCCATTGTGCAGGACGATGCGAATTTCATCGCGCTGGTGGACGTGAAATCCGGCGTCGCTGAAAGCATAGAGCTGCCGGCCGGACAAGACGGTCTACGACAGTTTGACGATGCTCGCGGCAACAAAGCTTTCAAGAACGATTTCGAGTCGTTGGTGTCGGTGCATCATGGCGGTAACACGCGGCTGTTGGCGTTTGGCTCGGGCTCGACTGCGTTGCGTGAGAAAATCGCGATTCTCGATCAGGTCGCGTCCGATGCGCCGCAGGTTCGCGTGGTGCATGCGCCGGCATTCTACGCGACCTTACGTGCGACCAGCGAGTTTTCCGGCAGTGAGTTAAACATTGAAGGCGTGGCTGTGATTGGTAGCAATTTGCGGTTGTTTAATCGCGGCAACGGAGCTCAACGCGACAACGTGCTTCCCGTCAACGCGAGTTCTGATGTTGATCTGACTGCGCTGCTCGCACACCTCGAAAGTCCTGAAGCCTGCACGCCGCCAATGCCACGCAACACGATGCAATACGAACTCGGAGAGATCCGCGAAACGATGCTGTCTTTTACC
>JBDTTO010000127.1:0-7570 GCA_039930585.1 Gemmatimonadaceae bacterium | reverse complement strand
TAGGGGTAATTAGCAATTGCCAACCACCGACCAGGGCAACACAAATTGAAGTGACGGCCACCCAAAGAATTGGCGACTTGCCAGGTGCCGCAAGTTGCCTGCGGCGGCTACGAACGATTCCGACACCGGCCTCTTCGGATCGCTTTAATTCAGTCTCATTGTCCGTCGACTTCGAAGGACAACACTACACGTCGACGGATTCAACGAGACAGGTTCCGCGCATCACTGCACTTGTCTTTGACCTGCCAAACGGCGGTCGATATGCGGGCACTGATGGTTTGCGCGCAGGCATCACGTACACCGACACACCCAACGTTCGCAATTATTATCTGTGGGAGCAGTACGTAAACGACGTGCGGCAAACGGGTCCGGACACCACCGTGAAACTGCGTTTGATTGGCAATGATCTGATCAACGATGGGCTGCGCGTCGATGGATTTCAGCCGTATGAAGGCATCGACATCCCATCTGGCGCAACTGTGCTGGTCCGTCAGCTTGCAATTTCCGAGCAGATGTATCGCTACTACTTCGCATTGAATGATCAACTCGGATCGGACGGATCACCGTTTGCCGTACCACCGGCCAGCGTCCGTGGAAATGTGCAAAACACCACGAACCCTTCCCTGCCAGCGCTTGGATATTTCAGCGTGAGCGAGGTCTCTGAGCGGCGTGCGACGCGCGAATTACCGCCGCCGCCCCGAGATTCAACGCTTAGAGAACCGCTAACGCGCTGACCTGCGCTCGACAGCATCGGTTCGGCGTTTAGGCAGAGGAAAAAATCCTGGTACCTCGCGTTTGTATTGGCGATATGATTCGCCATGACTTGCAATCAGGTCACGCTCCTCGAGTTGAACGCCGATCAGGATATATCCCGTTGTCGCAACAGCGAACAGGAAATGCCCAACGCTCATGACCGGAGTTGCCCAGAATGCAACAAGAAATCCAAGCATGATCGGATGCCTTATTACCCGATACAATGCCGGCATGCGAAAGTGATCAGACGGCTGCGTGCGCCCTTTGAGATTGAGCCACACCTGGTTCAGTCCGAACAAATCAAAATGACCAATCATGAACGTGGACAGCAGTACAATGAGCCAACCCAGTGCAAACAATGTCCACAACACTGCCACGCCAGCGCTGTTGGTCACTTCCCACACGCGTGCGGGCAACGGCTGCCACAACGCGTACAACAGCAATAACACGAGGCTTGCGAGCAATACGTAGGTACTGCGCTCGAGCGCCGCAGGAATGATACGCGTCCACCATCGCTTGAATCCGGGACGCGCCATCACGCTGTGCTGCACCGCAAAGAGTGTGAGCAGCGCGGCATTTATCAGCACCGCCAGCAGCGGATTTGTACGGGCCACACCGTCAATGGATTTGGGCACAACCAGGTTGCCGACAAAACCAATGGCATAGAGAAACGAAAAGAAGAACACGGCGTAGGCGGCAAGGCCGTAGCCAAAGGATAATATTTTGCGCATCTGATACCTCCAGGTGTGTGTTACATCGCGATCATTTACTGCAGCAGTTCGGCAATCATTGTCGCGGCACGCGACGCGCCATCAGTTTCCACCGGTCTGTAGGTCACGACACTCTGCAACGCTGTTGCGATCGCATCCGCAATCACATCGGGCGTGGCACTGTCGTAATCCATGCAGCGCCCGGCCCCGTACCGATTGAGGCGATGACGCACATGAATGTTCTGTTCAAAATGATGGCGTAGCGGGAAATACAAAAACGGCCGACCATTCGCGGTCAGCTCCATCGCGGTCGTTAACCCGCCTTGCACAATCGCGAGATCACACGCCGCCAGATGCCGATACAGGTTGTGCACGTACGCGCGGACTTCCAGCCCGTCACGCGGCGCAAACGAAGCGGGATCAATGCGCGGGCCCGTCACGACAATCATGCGCAACGCCGGAACTTTCTGTTTGGCGAGCGCAAACGAATCCACAACGCGTTGCAACAGATGCGCACCAACCGCCGATCCGCCAACGGTCACAATGCACACCATTTCGTCGGCGCGAAATCCGAGTTCTTCGCGAAGCTTTTCGCGGGCGCCAAGTGCCTGCGGATCAAAACCGGTGATGTAGCCTGGAAACGTGAAATGGTTTTCGGTCCATTCTCGTATGCGCGGCAATTTCTGGCCGAAATGTTCGTCCACAATATCATCGGGCTGGCCAACAAAAATCGAACGGTCGCGCACCCGCGGATACCTCGCGATCTGCTCGATCATCTCGGCGTTGTAATCCGCGGTGAGAAAACGTTCGCGCTCGCTGGCATCACTGTTGGGCAGCCATCCCACGAAATCGGTCAGCCACGCGTACGGCGCTCGCTTCAGCTCCGGCTTTTCGTGCAGAAAGTAGTCCACTTCCCAGGCCTCATCACCAATCCATAAATCGTACGGCTCTTCACGAATGAGATCATGAAACACCATGAAATTCGCCACCAGAATTTCATCCATGTTTCGAATCGCGTGAAAACAGTGCAAATCGTGTTCGGCGGATTCGCTCTCGATATGACGCGATTCGTTCGCGAGAAATGCGCTGGCTTTGTGTACACGCTCACCTTCGGCGACAAGCATCTGCGAAACGGGATGTTGCGCCAGCCAATCGATTTCCAGATCGGGAATGAGTTTGCGCATTTCACGCGCGATGGCAACGTCACGCTGCGCGTGTCCCAATCCAATTGGTGACGAGATGAACAGTGCGCGTTTTCGCCGACGTTGTCCTCGTGTCCATACCGCCGGTGCTTTTGAAGCGCCACCCAGAAAGTCGCGCAACAACAGATTCACTTTCACGGGATCACGCGCGTGCGGTCCATGACCGGACCCGTGCAGCGTTACCAGCGTGCCATTGGTTTCACTCGCGAGCGCTGCGCCGCGCCCGTGCGGAATGATCTGGTCATCATCACCGTGCACAACGAGCACGGGACACGTGATGCGTTTGCAACACGCGCGCATTTCGTTCTGGCTTGGAAATGGCGCGAACATCGTCGCAATGAGTACGTCAGCCGTGGTTTCCATGCCCCAACCAACACAGTCGTCAATCTGTTTCATCGAATGTGGCTCGGGAAACATCTTGCTGAAAAAGAACTGCAGAAAACCGGCGTAATCCTTTTGCCAATAGTGCTGATTGTATTTGGCCCAGCCTTCGGTGGTCGGCAGCACTTCAGTAAACGAAAACGCTGCACGTTCGGGATGACTTGGCCCAAACGGGGTAGCCGGTGCGATAAACGCAATCGATCGCACGCGTTCCGGATGTTCGGCGGCCAGCAGCAGCGAACGCACGGCTCCCATTGAGAGCGAAACCAATGTTGCCTGCGCCGTATCTGTCGCATCCATGACCGCCAGCGCGTCTGCTGCAAACTCCGCCTCACTGTATCGCGCGACATCGCCTGGTCGATCGGATGCGCCGTTACCTACGCCGTCAAAAGTGACAACGCGATAATGGCGCGCGAAGTAGGCGATCTGTGCCTTCCACACACGCGAATGCACAATTGACCACGTCGGCAGAAACAGAATGGTCTGTTCGCCGCTGCCAAATACTTCGTACGCGACGGACGCACCATTTCGCGTCACGCATCCGGTTTGCGTTGGCTCAATCGCTCGCATTCGCGGAATTCCGTTCCTTCGTTTCCAGCCAGCGGTCAATGCCGGCCAGGAGTTCGGTGTGGCCGCGATCGATTCCAGACAACCGTTCGAGAATGATTCCCTCGTTCACCGTCACGATCAGCGTAATCCACGCGTCAACAGAAAGTCCGCCTTGCTCAAGCTGATATCGCTTCACGGCCTCGACCACGGACGCGCGCATCGCTTCACGCCACTCCTCATGCACACGGGCAATCCGCGCCGAAAATTCCGGACGATTCCAACCCATGGCCTGCAGCTCCCACCACACTTTTTGGTACGGCCGATCTTCGTGGAGATATCGCATCGCAGTGCGCCATTTCTCGATGTACGGCGCGGTCGACTCATACATCGCGCGCTGGCGGGAAATGAGCTGCCCGGTGAATCGCTCCAACACCTGCACAAACAACTCCTCCATTGATCCGAAGTAGTAGTGCACAAGTCCGAGGTTCGCGCCGGCTTCATCGGCCAATTTGCGCGCCGTAATTCCCGCATATCCGATCTCCACAAGCAGTCGCTCAGCTGCGTCGAGAAAACGGTGCTCGTTGCTGACACGCTGCGCTGTTGGCTCGGTGTTTCTGAGAGGCATGACGCGAGTGATCGGGTTTGGACGTTTGTATTGGTCAGATGTATAAATATATCCTTTCGCACCGTCAAGCCTGAAAACGCAATTGTCGCGCAAGTTTTGCTCGCGTGCTGCCGAGACTGATCGAGGATCCCTCCTCAACCCTCAGGCAGGCTTTCCATCATCCGCACCGCACAGTCTGGCCAGCACCACGCCAGGGCGGACGACGCTGTCTCTCCGATACAGTCCCGTCTCTCCCAGATTCTGGGTGGGAGCGACTTTCCTGCGCTCTCGCAGCAGATCATCGAGACGATTTCCGCGCTCGATGACGACGCGAGTTCGTTGCAGCGTCTCGCGAACGTGGTACTGCGCGAATACAGCCTGACACTGGCCGTTGTTCGTACTGCGAACAGCGCCCATTATCGCCGCACCGGTCGCCCAATCCAGAGCGCGACACATGCAATGATGATGTTGGGCGCGCGTACCGTGCGACATCTCGCCAGCAGCTTGTTGCTGTTCGAGAATTATTCGCGCCGATCGCCACAGCTGAAAGAATTGATGCTGATGTCGCTGCTTACGGCCAATCAGGCGCGTGACACAGCAACACGATTGGGCGTCGGCGATCCCGAAGAAGCGCATTTATGCGGCATGTTCCGGAACCTCGGCGAAGTGCTGGTGGCCTGTCATTTTCCGGAAGACTACACAGCCATTCAGACCGCCGTTACGGAACGTCGGCTGACAGCAACGGGTGCCGCGAACACAGTGCTTGGTTTTCGCTACGAAGAGTTGGGAATCGCGCTGGCAAAACATTGGGGCATGCCGGATTCTGTCATGACAACAATGGCGTCACGCGCGTTGTCGCCACTCAGTGAATTGGGTGGCATCATTTCGTTCAGTCACGATCTTACGCGCGCCATTTATCGCAGCGACAGTCAGACGACTGATTCGAAGCAAGCCGTTGATGAAGTGATCGCGTTGTATGCACCTCGCCTCAAGTTCAATCGAGCGACCGCAGTTGAAATCGTGGAATCGGCACTCGCAGAAACACGCGAACTGTTTGGCAGCAACCCGCAGCAGGGAGCTACACTTCGCGACCTGACGATTGCGGCGCGCACGGCATTGGGCGAACGCGTGCTCAACACCGGTGAGTGGGACGCGACAACGATGGCGGGAAATGCGGCTGACGCACTGTTGGCGCTGCGCGAGAAGTTGCGACAGGAACTCGAGAACAAAATCGATCCGTCGTCGGACACAACACTGGGCAATGTGTTGTTGTTGACGCTCGAAGCTGCAATGCGTGGTGGTCCGTTTGATCGCGCCATCGTGTGCGTGTTAAACGCCGATCGTACGCAACTCACTGCGCGCGCAGCGCTGGGAATTGGTGCAGAAGAACTCATTCCGAAGTTCGATTTCCCAATGAACGCGCGGGGCGGCCCCGTGCCGGCCGCGCTGCTGCAACGGCATCCTGTTTATCTGCCAAGCGACCGGCCGTTCACGGAAGCCGATTTGCGTTGGGCAAAGGGCATGGGCTGCGCGCAGTTTGGTGTTTTCCCAATCATTGTCGCACTCAAGTTGGTTGGTTGCGTGTATGTCGATCGAGTAAGTGCACAGCCTCGGCCGGATCGTCCAACCGTCGGGTACATAAAGTCACTGTGCGATCTGGTCGCGCTTGCGATTGGTGCGCGTCGGGGCGCGTCGGGTTCAGCTGCCCGTTCGGATGCCGTTGCCACACCAGCGGGCGGCACACCTGCCAACGAAGCAGTGACGGGCAACCGACGGGCGGTGACTGAAACGTCGGTATCGGAACCACTGCTTTCCGCGACTGCCGAGCGTCAGGTGCCCACTGAGTGGAAGGCGTCGCTTGAAGCGTCGCTGGCGGATCGGCGTGAACTCACCGCCGAATCGAGGGCAGCACTAGTGCTGCGGTTATTGCAGGGGGCAGATGTAACTGCGATTGCAGCATCCGCCGGTGTTGCCGTGGGTCAATTGGAGCAATGGAAGAGCGAATTTCTGGCGGGTGCGCTGAGCCGGATGTAGTAGGGCGTCCGCTGCTGAAGCAGGCCAACCCGGGGGCTTCTGCCAATCCGGCACACCAAGGGCCAAATCACGCCCAAGTGTCTCCATTTGGAGACTGTGCCGATGGACACCGAAACAAAATTCGCATCCGTGATTTAACTCACAGATCCGTATAACCCCCAGCAGCGTATGTACTTGCAGCGAATGTTCCAACGGGTTCCATCGCGGCACGGACCCTGCGCTAGACAGGCATAGAAGCAAAGGGAGGCGCGCCGGAAAGACCGGGCCGCCGACCTCGGGCTTAAGACCCCACCTCGCGAGCGATGTCGTTCGCGTTCAAGCAGAGGAGATTTCCAGATGGCTGATCCGGCTCGCAACCAGATGCTCCCGAATACGGGACTCAACGTTCCAGTCCGTGAGCGCCTTCGCTCCATAGAAGATGGCGAAGTCGTGTCGGCATTCCTGAATGGCGAAGAACGCGCGTTCGAAGAACTCGTCGATCGCTACCAGGGCCGTCTGCTGAACTTCATCTACCGCACGATTGGCGATCGCGACCGCGCCGAAGATCTCGTGCAGGAAGTCTTCATTCGTGTATACCGCCACATCGGACGTTTTGATCGCTCGAAGAAGTTTTCGACGTGGATTTATACGATCGCATCAAACCTGGCCAAAAACGAGCTGCGCAACCGCTCGCGTAACCCGCTCGTGCTCTTCCAGGCCATCAAAGCCAAGTTCGAAGACGAAGATCGCCCGTTGCAGTTCGAAGACACGCAATCACGCCCGGACGATCTATTCCGCAAGCGTCACTTGCGTGAGATGGTCGAACAGTCCGTGGGTCGTCTACCCGTCCATCATCGCGAGGTTTTCGTCCTCCGCGAGCTCGAAGGCAAGTCGTACGAAGAAATCGCTGAAATCACGGGCGTGAATCTGGGAACGGTCAAATCGCGCCTCAATCGCGCGCGTACGGCCTTCGCCGATATCATCGCGCCGCTGGTCCGATAGGCGATCGCCAGGTAACGACCGGCGTGGAGCGCGCCGGCTGCACTCCCTGCCCCATTCCGTGAATGGGGCAGGCCCAATGCGTGATCAAGACTTGAGACAAGCGTCAGTTTAGACAGACGGCCAATACGCCTGCTGCTGCGAACTGGAACCGAAACGCGTACTTTGTGGGCAGGTTGCCACACGGTGCGCTTTCGGCATCCGGAACCCAGTGCCCGGGGGATGTGTACCTCCCGACAGGTGGAAGCTCCCGTCACCGCTGAACCTCGCTTTGCATCAGGTGGAAATGGACTGCCGCGAATTCCGAAAACAGCACTTTGCGTATCTCGACGATACGCTGCCCGGCGACACGATGTCGG
>JBDTTO010000126.1:0-7582 GCA_039930585.1 Gemmatimonadaceae bacterium | reverse complement strand
TGCAATGTCGAGGTGTCCATCGCCGTCAACGTCCGCGGCGCAGGCGCGCACTGTTCCAGCGGTGGGATCATTCGGTTTGCGATTGCCCCAGGCGACATTTTGCGCAACGGCAACATCGGTAAAGGTCCGGCCATCGTTTCGGAACAGACCATTTGCATCGCCGTCCATATTGGCGACGTACAAATCAAGATCGCCGTCTTCATCGTAATCAAACCAGACCGCGCCAACCGTTTTGCGTTTGTCCGCGAGTCCAAGCTCCGCTGCAACATCGACAAAGTGGCCGTTGGTATTCTGGAATAACATGTTTGGGCGATCGCGAAACGCGACAAACAGATCGAGATCACCATCGCCGTCATAGTCCACAAACGATGGTTGACGGACTGCACCAGAGTCGCGCGCGATACCAACCGCGTTCGTGACGTCGGTGAATTTTCCGGCAGAATTTTGATAGAGCTTGAGCAGTGACTGAGCGCCTGGTGTGAATCCAACCAGCAGATCTGCGTCTCCATCACCATCATAGTCTCCCCACGCAACCGAGCGTGTGGCTCGTGCGTCGGCCACTCCGACCATCGCTGCGACATCGACAAATCCGCCTTTGTCATTGCGATAGAGTCGGTTGGGCGTTCCGTTGAATCCGACAAAGAGATCGAGGTCGCCATCACCATCGAAATCGGCCCACGCATTGGTGAAGTTCGCGCCGGCGCCAAAGAGATCTGGTTGCACGGCAACAAAGGTCGGCGTGCCCTGCAATGCGAGCAGAGAGAGCATCGCAATGCCGCCGAGGCAGCTCATGCTTGTCATGTCAGTCCGCGCTATTGCGTTTGGGTGGTTTGCCGTCCAGCAAACTGCGTACGAAAAAGTCTGTCATCTTGCGCGTACCATACGCGCCACCGTTGGTGTGTCCGGCGCCCGGAATCACCAGCATGTCAAACATCTTGTTGGCTTTAATCAGCGCGTTCACTACCTGCAGCGTTGACGACGGATCAACGTTTGTGTCCAGCTCACCAACCACCATCAACAAATCGCCTTGCAGTTTTGCCGCGTTTTCCACGTTGCTGGCTGCGGCGTAGTGCGGACCTATTGGCCAGCCCATCCACTGTTCGTTCCACCACATTTTGTCCATGCGATTGTCATGACAACCCGCGCCGGCAAATCCGGCTTTGTAAAACTCTGGATGGAATAGCAGCGCGCCAAGCGCGTTTTGTCCGCCGGCGGACGTTCCGTAAACACCGACACGTGTTGCGTCGTACCATGGATATTTCGCGGCAATTGCCTTGTGCCACAGAATGCGATCGGGAAATCCGGCGTCACCCAGATTGCGCCACGCCACGTCATGAAACGCCTTGCTGCGATTGGCGGTGCCCATGCCATCAACCTGCACGACAATAAATCCGTGTTCGGCCAACGTGCGCGTTGCGCCACCGACCGCAAACGTCTTGGGCGCAAATGAACCTTGCGGCCCCGCGTAAATCTGCTCAATCACCGGGTACTTCTTTTTCGGATCGAAGTTTGTCGGTTTGACAATGACGCCCCAAATGTCGGTCACACCATCGCGTCCTTTCGCAACAAACGGTTCGGCCATTTTGTAGCCGGCTTTCAGCAGCGCAGAAACGTCACCGGTTTCGATTGGCATCACAACGGATTGATCGGCCGTGCGCTTGAGCACCGTGACCGGCGCGAGATCTACACGCGTCCAACTGTCTACGTAGAACGTGGAATCTGGCGAGTAGTAAATGCTGTGTGTGCCGTCTTCGGGCGTAAACGCAACCAAACCGCTGCCATCAAAGTTGATGCGATAGTACTTCGTGAAATACGGATCCTGTCCGGCATCCTTTCCGCCAGCACTGAACCAGAGTCGGCGCGCAACCGTATCAACCGCCTGAATGTTTCGCACCGCGAAATCACCACGCGTAACCGCATTTTTCACTTTGCCCGTGACGCCGTCATACAGATGGAGATGCTTCCAGCCATCGCGTTCGGACATCCAGATGATTTCGTGGCCGTCATTGAAATCCTTGCGCCACTTTGAGCCCGGTTCGCTCAGTGCGTCCGCTGCCGGTCGATAGCTGAAGAACGTTTTCGGTTCATCTGAAATCAGTGCGCGCGCTTCGCCGTTGGTCGCGTTCACTTCAATAACGCGATACACCTGATGCCCGCGCTGATTGTATTCGAACGTGAACGCTCGGCTATCGCCCCACCATTGCACGCCACCGATTTGATACGCGTTTGGAAACAGCGCATTGCTGATTTTGATCTGCTCCTTGCTTGAAATGTCAAACAGTGCAGGTTCGCGCAGCGTGACTTCGTCGCCAGGTTTCTGGTAGTACTGCTCCTGATATTTGGGCTGCAACTGGTCGGTTGGTGACGACTCGATGAATCGCACCATGCGCTGGTATCCAGGCGTGACACGAAACGCCGCAATCTTTTTTGAATCGGGCGACCATCGCAACGAACGCTGTTGTGCGGAACCCATCACGTACGGATGCCCTTCAGATCCATTCCAACTCAGTTGAGTTCCAGGAATCGTCGTCGTGTTCGCACCCGCTCCCGGCGCACCACCGCGTCCGCCTGCGCCGCCACGTCCGCCTGCACCGCGACCGTTTTCAAGACGCGCCGCGGGCCGCACAAAAATGTTGTAATTCCAGACGTACGCTTCCATCGACCCATCGGGCGAACGGACAACGTTGGTATCGGACTGCGGTGCGCGCGGTTGCTGCTGCAAAAAACGCGCGGCGTTAGCACGTTGCGCAAACACTTCCGCTTCCAGGCCATCGTCTTCAACCCACGGCACTTCGGTGGGATTTTCCTGCTCTGCCTCGAAAAACGGATTGCCGCCGCGACCAGCGCCCCCGCCAAATGTGGCTGAAGGTGCGGCGCCCGTTCGCACACACACGTAGTCGGACAGCGTGCACGAATACGCACTGCCACTCGCGGCAAATCGTATCGCCGTCGTTCCATCAAACGAAATTTCACTGAACGGCAATGTGATCGCTGTGTATTTCTGACCAGCCAGTGCGTTCAGTGATGTCGACAATCGCGCGTGATCGAACGCGGGTACTTTCGTTTTTGATCGCGTATCCACCAAAACGAACGTGTTGCCGCCAACTACCGATTTGCGATACCAAAACCGATTCGTATCAACCCAACCCGGTCGCTCGGCAACGTTGGCCACGAGATTCTGAAAACGCCGCCCCAGGGAATCCGCGCGCGTGTAGTCGGCCGCGGTGCCCTGTGCGACAGCGACAGCCGGCATTCCGATGGTGGCGATGACGAACAGTGCGCGCCGAGACACGTGGGTTTGCGCGCGCGAGTTTGAAGCGCTCGTTTTCGGGGCGAAGAAGCGTCGATCGGTCATGGACTTGCTCCGGGAGGAGACCAGGCGGTGGGCACGGTACGATACGACGATCGGCGCTGTTTCGCATTGCATTCCCGTTCGCACACCATCCGCGGTGAGGGTTGCGAGAAGAAGTCCTGATTTGAAATGTTTTCATATAGATGAGTTCGCATTGGATAATTGCCAATCGCGACCGGTAGGGATTAGAAACAAATGTTGACATGAATTATTGCTTTCACTATAATCACGAAATCGACTTATGGCTTTCTTTCGAAAGTCTTTCTGATTCATTCGCTTCTTTTCATAGGTTTAGAAAATGTCTCTCTTTCAAAAGCTCAGGCTGACAGCGTTGACGGTCGGCCTGATCTCGGCGCCGATGGCGCTGCAGGCCCAAACCGTAAACCTTGCCTTTGCGGGCAAAATCGTCGCGACAAGCCACCACCCGCTGATGGGCACCCTTCAAGTCGGCGACGTTTTCACGGGCGGGTTGAGCTACAACCTGTTCACGCCCAACACAGACAATCGTCCGGACTTTGGTTTGTACGACGACACCGTGAGCGGGTTCTTTTTGAACTTTGGTCCGGGAAAAGGTGGACTGTTCAGTCAATCGGGCGCGCAGGTGTACAACAACATTCAAATCGGCAACGACCGCACGGATTACGGCTTCGAACAGTTTGATGGCTTCTATGCGTACGGCAACATGAACGTACCGGGCTACTCGTATACCGAAGGCGGACTGTCGCTCGCTTCCATGTTGAATCCGTTGATCAACGCAGGTCTGCCACAGGGAATTGACTGGTCGAAATTTCTGGGCACTGCGGGCGGTCCGCATTCTGATCCATCACTCTCGATGGGCGCGTTTATGGAATTTCATTCGGTGTTCGGGCAGGGTTGCGGATACGACATCGGTTACGCGGACGACTGCGCGGCTAACGTTTATGGCGAGCTGACTGACATTGCAGTCGTGCCGGAACCAGCAACACTTGCATTGTTTGCGGCGGGATTAATTCTGATCGCGATTCCGCGCGTTGGTCGCGCGCGGAAGTAATTTCACTGCATGCATCCAGCTCCGGACGAACTCGATTTGCGCGCGCTGCGTCTCCTCGTAAAACAGGGACGTATGACCTGGGCCGAACTCGCCCAACATCTTGAGCTCTCCGGACCGGCAGCGGCCGAGCGGGTGCGTCGGTTGGAGGATCGCGGTTACATCAGCGGTTACGGCGCCCTGCTCGATCGCAATGCACTTGGATCTGGTCTGACGGCGTTTGTTGGCGTCGATCTCACGAGTTCGTCGCATCGCGCTTCCTTTGTCGGTCGCATGCAGCAGTTGCCCGAAGTACTGGAGTGTCATCACGTTACCGGTGATCACGATTACCTGCTCAAGATTGCGTGTCGCAGTCCGCTGCACATTGATCAGTTTCTGAATGAATCAATCAAACAAAACGGAGAAGTCGCGCGAACACGCACAGTGATTGTGCTGGGCAGTCCGAAGGAATCGTTATTTGTTCCACCGGCAGTTTTGCCTGGCGTCACTTAACGACGGATAATTCCGAGCGTCGCACAAGCAACAACGATACTCGGAGGGTTACCGATGTTTGCGAAACCAACGATGCGTTCGCTGATGACAGCGTGCGCTGTTGTAATTATTTCAAATTCATTAACGGCATGCATGGCAACAGCGCGTCCGCGCGCCGGAGTTGTCTACGTGCGCGAGGCGCCACCGCGGCTGATTCGCGAAGCGCGACCGGTTTCTCCTGGACGCGCATACATCTGGGTGCCCGGACGTTACGACTACCGCGGACGCGCCTACGTGTGGGTACCCGGCCGTTACGAACAACCGATTGCGTCCAACTATCGACGGTATGAACCGGGCAAGTGGCGTCACGATCGAAACGGTTGGTACTGGGTAGAGGGACAGTGGGTTTCGTAAGGCATATGCATTTGCAGTAAGCGTTACGCCATCGTGTTACGATTCACTTGTGAGGACGCGTCGGACCAATGATCCGGCATGTCACGGTAGAAGTTGAACTTGAACGCGAATACCGTCATGAGTGAATCGTCAACGCGCGGGTCGGAAGCCAGCGATTCTGTGTCTGGACTACGCGTGATCAACAACGCGAGCGCCGAGCATTACGTGTGGGGCAATCAGTGCGACGGTTGGCATCTGATGCGTACACCATCGCTCAGCGTGATTGCCGAACGTATGCCTGCAGGGACATTTGAAGTTTCGCATCGGCATAACAAAGCGCAGCAATTTTTCTTTGTGGTGAGCGGCGAACTCACGCTGGAATCAAATGGTGCGCGCGTGACAATTCATGCACGCGAAGGTGTGCATGTGCTGCCAATGGTTGTGCATCAGGCACTCAATGTGTCGAACGCCGCGGTTGAGTTTCTCGTCATCTCCGAGCCGCCCAGTCATGGGGATCGTGAGAACGTTTGAAACGACAAACTGCCCAACGCGGATTCATTGAAAGCAAGCGGATCTGCTCCGCATGGAGTCAGATCCGCAGCTTTCTTGCCCAACCACAATCCACGTCCGGGCTTGTCCAATCCGCGTTCATTAGGTTGCAGTTCCGCAGTTCTCCGATGCGGTCACCGATCAAATCAACTGATTGGAGTTACACGCCCCGCCGCCCGTCGATTCTCATACGCCTTGAGATGCGTAAACGCGATCGACAGAATGGAATCATCCAGCGAATGTTTGCGCGCGAGATTCAACATGAATCCCACAATGTGATCGCTCTCCACCGCGTTACCAGCTTCGATGTCGCGAAGCATGGACGCCGTCAGCGCACTCGGAGTTTTAAGTCTCGCATTCGAAAAATCGACTGCCGCCGGACGCAACGGAAATCCCTCCGCTGCCGAGATTTTCATGTTCGTGTCCAGCAAACGGTCCACAACTTCCGGGCCGCCAGTCGCGCCCATGATTTCTCCAATATTCGCGCGAAACATACAGCTGAGAGCAGCGGCGGCGGAAAGGAAGACAACTTTCTCCCACAGATCCTGCTCGATGATTTCGGACAACTCGGTTTCGACTTTCGACCGCTCCAGCGCGGCTGCGAATTCTTTGGCGCGTCCCGTTGGATCCGCAGCACGCGTGCCAATCACGATGCGATGTAGTGGACCCATGTGAACGATGGTGCCGTCTTTCTTCATCGTCGACACAATTGCGCACAGTCCACCAAACACGTTTTCTCGTCCAAATCGTGCGTCCAATGTTTCGAGATGCGACATACCGTTCAGCATCGGGACCACGGCGCACTTGCCGGTCATCGCAGGCGCGATGGAATCCATCGCCGAATCAAGATCGTACGACTTGCACGTCAACAACACCACATCGTACCCATCCTTCAACTCGGCAGCTTCGACTGTTTTTACGGGAAGCTTGAGATTGCCCATCGCGCTTTCGATGACGAGGCCATCTCGCTCGAGCTGCGCGCGACGTCCGGGACGCACCAGGAACGTGACATCAACGCCCGCAGCGGCCAGACGACCGCCGAAGTATCCGCCGATTGCGCCGGCGCCGAGTACGAGCACTTTCATGACTGGTATTTCCGATGTGTGAGGATGCCAACGCCGGCAGACCCTCCGTCAGGGCTCGTTGCCAACATTGGTCGCCCATGAGAATAACAACTGTGCTCCCCAGGCACACCGCTCCCGCGTAATCGCGGGTGACGGTTGCATTCTCTTTGTGATTGGCGGTTGATTTCGACGCATGAATCCCGCCCCATCCGCCGTTGGCGACGGCACGTCGCTCTCCGCCATTCTGTACGCGATTTACGAGGCGCGCCGCATGCGTCCGGGCGTCCCGTTGGCGCTGGCGACGCTGGTGAATGTCGAGGGTTCGTCGTACCGCCAACCGGGCGCGCGCCTGCTCGTGGATGCCGAGCAACGCGTGTTGGCCGGTGCGATAAGCGGCGGATGTCTCGAGGGTGATGTCGCGGCGCGCGCCGCCGAGGTTTGCGCACGTAATACGCCGGTTGTGCTCCGTTACGACCTGCGCGAAGATCTTGAAACGATTTGGGGATTTGGCGCCGGCTGTGATGGCGTTGCACACGTATTGCTCGAACCGCTGGTCGACATCGAGTGGTTGCAGAAGGCGCACGCGGCCATGATGCGTCGTGCGCGCCCGGTGTTGGTAACGGTGTTTGGTGGCACTGATGCAACGGCCACACTTGGCAGTCACGAGCTTGTTGAGCATGACGATGGCTCGTTGATGCCGGCACATATCAAGTCACCGCTCGTAAC
>JBDTTO010000125.1:0-7592 GCA_039930585.1 Gemmatimonadaceae bacterium | reverse complement strand
AATGTTTGCCGCGCGGAGCGGCATCATTTTTCTGCGACTCTGACCCCATTGAAAAATCGGAACCGTACCATTTTTCTGCGACTCTGACCCCATTGAAAAATTGAACTCGTACCGTTTTTCGGCGACTCTGACCCCATTGAAATTCTGACTCCATTGAAAGTCTTACAAACTCAACGTCAACACCGCTTCGCATCCGCGCGCTCCATCGCGATTCACGAGCGCCAGTGATCCACCATGCGCCTCCGCGATCTGTCGCGACAGCACCAATCCAATGCCGGTACCACCGGGCTTGGTTGTGAAAAATGGAACGAACAAATTCGCGGTCACGGGCAAACCAACGCCGTCATCCTGCACGACCAGTCGAAAGCGCGCACCCGACACACTCCACCGCACAACAACACCGCCACCGGTTTCGGTCGAGGCATCAACGGCATTGCGCACGAGATTGATCAACAGCTGATCCAGTTGATCGCCGTCCGCATGCAACGTCACCGACGGTCCAGGTTCCACCACAACTTCAATGCGATTTTCGAGTCGCACAGTACGCGTCACCCACTCAGCGACATCAACCGCGCCCAACTTCGGTGGCGGCAATCGCACGAGCTTTGTGTACGACGCGAGAAACCGCGACAACGCTTCACTGCGCCCCTTGATAACGCCCAATCCACGATCGAGATCTTCACGCAACTCGCCTTCTGATTCCTGACCAGGCGTCGAGCGCTGCACCAACACCTGCAACCGTTCCGATAACGATTTGATTGGTGTAATGCTGTTGTTGATTTCATGGCCGAGTACACGCACAAGTCGCTGCCAGGCGAAGCTTTCTTCCTCGCGCAGTGCGCGACTCACATCCGCGAGCACGACAAACTGATGTGGTTTTCCATCCTGACGAAACGCACCGCGTCGCACTTCCCATCGAGCGCGTTGTCCCCGAAACGCGAGATCAATGGTACGCGGTGCATCGCCGCGCAAACATTCGGCCAGCCCGAGTTGCGTCGCGGTTTTTCCGTGCAAACGATCCGCCGTTTCGCCCAACAAATGTTCACCCGTCGCATTCACAACCTGCAGCGTGTCGCTTTCGTCAAATGCAAAAACCGCAACGTCGATTTCTGCCATCACGCGACGCAGCAGCGACGTGGCTTCCAGCGCGCCCAATCGACGTGAACGCAGTTCATCCATCAGTGCGTTGAGTTCCATCATTGCCAGTCCCAGCGCGTCGTCTTCGTTGGCCTGACGCGCACGCAACGAATAGTCCTGCTCACGAATTGCCGCGAGCATGTTGGACAACGTCTGCAGTGGACGAATCACTTTCTCGCGTAACATTGTCGCGAGCACAAGCCACGCCACAATCAACACCGCCGACAGTGTCCACCGGGTTGACGCCTGATACGGTCCACTCCACAACAGCCAGAGCGCGACTACCAGGCCAGGCAGCGGCGACAGGAGCGCAAGGCGCACAACCTGACGCTCATGCGAACTCATTTACAATCCGTGCCGCTGCAACCGCCGATACAATGCGCTCCGCGAAAGGCCCAGCGCCTGCGCGGCCAGGCTGACATTTCCCTGAAAGCGTGAAAGTGCTTTGGTAATCAGCACGCGCTCAACATCTTCGAGACTCATGTCCTCCATGCGCTGTCCGGCCGGCGCGGCCGACGAACTGCTGGAGACGCCCAACGCGAGATCAGTGATGCGTACGGTGTCGTGATCGGCCAGCAGCGTCGCACGCTCAATAGCATGCGCGAGTTCGCGCACGTTGCCGGGCCAGCTGTACGCGAGCAACGCACGCATTGCGTCCGCCTGAAATCCACCAACCTTCTTGCCGTAACGTTGCCCGTGTACCTGCAGAAAGTGTGCAGCCAGCAACGGAATGTCTTCGCGGCGCTCGCGGAGCGGCGGCAAATGAATTTCGACGGTGTTCAATCGAAACAGCAGATCTTCACGAAAGCGGCCCGCCGCAACTTCGGCGCGCAAATCCGCGTTGGTGGCGGACAACAATCGCACGTCAACACGACGGGTCTTGGACGATCCAACGCGCTCCATTTCTCCCGACTGCAAGACGCGCAGCATCTTTGCCTGCTGCGGCAACGACATATTTGCGATTTCGTCGAGAAACAACGTGCCGCCGTCCGCCATTTCAAATCGACCGATACGATCGGCCTTTGCATCGGTGAATGCACCCTTGGTGTGACCAAAAAGTTCGCTTTCAAAGACGCCGTCGGCCAAACCACCAAGATTGACCGTCACCATCGAACGCAGCGCGCGTGGTGATGCTGCGTGTAACCAGCGAGCAACGACTTCTTTTCCGGTACCATGTTCGCCGGTAATCAACGCGTTGGCGTCGCTTGGCCCGATACGCTCCATCAACCGCAGCACCGGTTGCATCACGGTGCTTTCGGCAATGAGGTTGGGCGAACCTGCGGCACGCAGTGTCTGATTTTCACTCTCGAGACGCTGACTGCGACGCACAGCGCGCCCGAGTTCAACCTGCGTGCGCAACACGTTCAGCAGACGCGTGTTGTCGAATGGCTTTTCGATGTAGTCACGCGCCCCTAGTTGCACGGCACGCACGGCACTCTCGATGCTGCCCCACGCCGTCATTACTACGACCGGCATGGTGTTGTCGAGCTGACGCAAGGTGTTGATGAGGTCAAACCCTTCGGTGCCGCCTGTCGTGTCGCGCGTATAATTCATGTCCATTAACACCGCATCAAAATCTCGTGCACCAACCGCGGCGACCACACCCGCCGGCGATGTGGTGAGCTCAATGTCATAACCCTCACTACGCAACAATAACCGCAACGCTTCCAGCACGTCGCGGTCATCGTCGGCTACCAGCAATCGCGAACGGGTAACTGTCATGTTCGGTCGTTACTCCGAATCAACAATCCAGCCATCCTTGAGGTGTATCTGGCGGCTGCCGTATTTGGCGTTTTCTTCGGAATGCGTGACTTGCACGATGGTGGTGCCCGCTTTGTTCAGCGCACGAAACAACTCCATGATTTCACGCGCCTGCGAGGAGTGCAGGTTGCCCGTCGGTTCGTCCGCCAGCAACAGCGACGGCGAGTGAATGACGGCACGCGCGACACCAACCAACTGCTGCTGTCCACCGGAAAGTTGCGACGGATACAAATCCTTCTTTGCCACAATACCAAAACGATCCAGCGTATCCGCGACCATCGCCTGTCGCTCGGATTTCTTGATATCACGATACGACAGCGGCACATCAAGATTTTCGGCAACCGTCAAATCGTCCAGCAGGTGATACTGCTGAAAGACAAACCCCACGTACTGTTTGTGCAATGCAATGCGTTTGCGGTTGTCGAGTCGGTGCACCGCATTGTCGTGCAAGTTGTATTCACCGGTCCACGCACTGTCCAGCATGCCCAGCACGGACAGCAGCGTACTCTTGCCCGCGCCCGATGGCCCCATAATCGTGATGAATTCGCCCCGCGCAATATCAAACGTGATACGGCGAAGGACATAACTCTGGCCACCCGCAATGGGGTAGCTCTTCTCGACGTTACGCAGCGAAATCATCGAAGGCCGGTGGGAGGTATCAGTCGTTGCGGAACGCGACCAGCGATTCATCGCCAGTCGCGCACCTTTCGGAACATAGTGGGCGATCACCCGCGTGCCAGTCTGGCGTGTGAGCTCGCCGCTGGCGGAACATTACTCCTGCCGCATGGCAATCAACGGACTGGTACGCGAAGCCCGGCGCGCTGGCAAATACGCGGCGCCAATCGCGACGATGCCCAGTATCAATGGCGCACTCACAAACGTGAACGGATCACGTGCGCCAATACCAAACAGCATCGTTGACAACAATCCGGTCAGCGCTGACGCACCAACCAGACCGATGGCCAGGCCAACGATTGTCAGACGCGCGCCTTGCCAGACGACCAGCCGCTGCACGCCATGAGCGCTCGCACCAAGCGCGATACGAATGCCAATCTCACGCGTACGCTGCGAAACGGTGTAGCTCAGCACCCCATGCACGCCAATCACCGCCAGCAACAACGCCGCAGACGCAAACACGACCAGCAACAACATCGCAAAACGACGTTGGCCCGTCGTGCCATTGAGTGTGTCTGACAACGGCTCCACTCCAAACAGCGGTAACTGCGGATCAATTTCGCGAACGACTTTACGCAACGTCGCGGCAAACTGCGCCGGATCGCCTGACGTTTTGACAAGAATAGAACTGGCCAGCGGACTTTGATCCATGGACATGTACACCGCCGGCGGCGGTGCCTCGGCCAATCCTTTCATGTATTCGTTATCGACGACACCAACAATGCGGCGTTTCGCGCCCCACATGTTGATGAACTGTCCGACAGGATCACGTTTGCCGAAGAAACGGTTTTTCGCGGATTCGTTGATCACAACAACCGGCGCGCTGGATGCGATATCCGTTGCATCAAATCCGCGCCCCGCCAAAGTTTTGACGCCCAACGTGTTGAAGTACGATGGACTCACCGTGCGAATTGACGGCTCTGGCCAATCGCGACCTTCGTCTTCCCGACCAACGACCCTGATTGACGACGTGAATCCAACATCAAGCGGATTTGCGACGGCCAGCGCAACTGATTGCACACCCGGAATCGCTGACAACCGCGATTGCACTTCATCAATGAAATGGCGTGACGCGGGCCAGTTCGGAAACAGACGTTGATCCTGCGGATACCGACTGCCCGGAAGCTGAAATTCAGCCTTGAGAACACCGGCAACGTGAAACCCTGGATCAACACCCTGCAATTGCGCCAGACTACGGACCATCAATCCCGCGCCAACAACCAGCATCACGGCGATCGCAAGTTCTGTAACTACCAGCGCTGAACGTAAACTGGGAACATGAATTCCCGATTGACGATTGCGTGCTGTTCCGCCTCGCAATGTTGACTGAAGGTTACGTCGACGTGTTTGAAAAACTGGCAAACAGCTGAATGCCACGGCGACGGCCACGGAAACAGCGAAGGTCAGAAACAGCACGCGCGCATTGATCTCAACCGTTTCAAGTCGCGGCAGGGTTGCCGGCGCGAGAGACAACAGCGCCTGCAAACCAACTTGCGCAATCAACAGGCCGAGTGCCGCGCCGGCCGTCGTCAGCACCAAACTCTCCACGAGAAACTGGCGCAACAAACGACCAACACCCGCACCCAGCGCAATACGCACGGTCGTCTCGCGCATTCGGTGAGCGCCGCGCACCAACATCAGATTTGCCACATTGCCACACGCAACAAGCAAGACCATCGCCACACTTCCCAGTAACAGATACAGCGCAGGGCGTACGGGGCCAAACACAACGGATTCCAACGGTTGTACCAGCGCGCCACGATTTGCATTGGACGGATACAAGCGTTCGAGATCCGTCGCAATTCGCGTCATTTCTGTTTGCGCATTGGCCGTCGTCACAGTCGGCGCCAACATGCCCATCAGCAGAATGCCATGACTGTCCCGATTGGCCGCAGGATTTGCACGCAACCCATACCACACGTCCACGCGCGGACGTCCGCCCCGCTGCGCAAAGCCGCGACCGTACGCCGAAGCATTCAATACCTGCAGCGTTCCGAAATCCGCCGAACGCGGAAGGACGCCGACAACACTCCATGATACGTCATTCAACAGGATCGATTGTCCAATCGCCGCCTTGCTGTTCTCGAACATGTCATTTGCGAGCGATTCACTGATCAGAACTGCTCGCGAACCATTGACTCGTGTTTCATCCTCCGTCAGCACTCGACCCGCGATTGGCTGAATGCCCGCGATCTGCAAAAACTCACTTGTAACGGCCAACGCCGCGAGTCGCGACGGATCGGCATCGCGTCGAGTCAAATTCACTTCCGTCGCTGCAAACGCCGCCAGTTTGGAAAACCTCCGGCTGGATTTCTGAAAATCGAAATAGTCGGGAATGGATGACGGCTCTCGCGTCGTACCGCTCACGCGATCCGTCTGCCACACCATCATCAAGCGATCGATGTTGGCGAACGGGGCAGGACGGAGCAACACGCCATCAACGACACTGAAAATTGCAGTATTCGCACCGATGCCAACGGCCAACGTGAGCACGGCGGCAATGGTGAAGGCGGGGGCACGCCATAACGCACGAAGCGCGATGCGAAGGTCATGTATGAACGTGTCCAATTTCCCTCACTCCGTTGGGTGTGGTGCAGAATACGCTGAGTTGTGTGCAGGTGACCGGGCAGGTCTATCTCATTGCGCGAACGCGTGGGATACGCGCGCCATTCGCGTTACACAAAAAACATTTGTGGCCGAGCAATGTCGCTCGGCCACAGGGGCAACGTTTGTTTAATGTGCGGCGGCTGCCTGTTCGTCGACGACGCGTCCGTCAAACAAGTGAATCGAGCGATCAGCATGCAGCGTGTAGCGCGGATCGTGGGTAACCATGCAGATCGTTGCGCCGTTGCGATTGAGTTCCTTGAGCAACTCCATCACTGATTCGCCGTTCACTGAATCGAGGTTACCAGTCGGTTCGTCAGCAAGAAGAATTGCCGGGTCGCCTGCCACTGCACGGGCAACGGCAACGCGCTGTTGCTGACCGCCAGAGAGTTGCGCCGGATAGTGACGTGAACGGTGCGACATTCCAACGCGCTCGAGCGCCGACTGCACGCGTTCTTTGCGTTCGGTTGCACTCAGGCCGCGATACGTGAGCGGCAGTTCGACGTTTTCGTAAACCGTGAGATCACCAATCAGATTGAATGCCTGGAAGATGAAACCGATTTGACGATTGCGAACCCGCGCGCGATCGGCCGGTGCAAGCTGCGCGACGGGTCGTCCGTCGAGGAAGTACTCACCGTGGCTCGCCGTGTCGAGCAGGCCGAGAATTGAAAGCAACGTGGTTTTGCCGCAGCCGGACGGGCCGGAAATGGCCACATATTCGCCCTGCTTGATCTCCATGTGGACTTCAGCCAGCGCATGCGTTTCGACTTCGTCCGTATAGAAGACCTTCTTGATTCCCTGCAGTCGAATAAGTGCTTCGCCTTCGGTCGCCATCGTCATCTCCGTTGCGGCGTGGTAGGAACTGTGTGCAAAGTGCTGCGTGAGTTTCAGTACGAGTTACAGAACAAATTGTTTTGCAGATGATGCGAGTTGCTGCGATAACGTGCGCGATTAACGCTTGATACGAACGCGATCGAAGTTGTCCTGCGCCGTCATGTCCGACAGAATCACTTTGTCGCCAACCTTCAAACCGCTCACGATTTCCACCGCGTTTACGGAGCTCCGACCCAACACGACTTGCACGCGTTCGGCTTCCTTTTCGTCGGCCGTGAGCTTGAACAGGCCAACCGCACCTGTGCCCGATCCTGCGGCTGGACGACCCGTAAACAGAATGTTCTTGAGCTGCTCGATTTGAATGGTGCCGTCAACGCTGAGATCTGGTACGGCGCCCGCTGGAAGCGCACCGTTCAATCGCACGTCGATGGTGACCGAGCCGCCAACGGCGGATGGATCCATCCTTGAGACAGTGCCAGGGATCAAACCGTTGCGTGTATCAATGGAGGCACTTTGCCCGATGTGCACATCCTTGGCCTGCGACTCGGCAATGCGCAGCACGGCTTTGAGATTGCCGGGCT
>JBDTTO010000124.1:0-7595 GCA_039930585.1 Gemmatimonadaceae bacterium | reverse complement strand
AGGGACGTCCACCCATCACGCTCGATTCGCTCAAGGCGTTGATGTGCAGCAAAAACGCCTATGTCGACGTGCGTACCGTCCGTTTTCCCAATGGCGAGTTGCGCGGACAATTCCTATGTCTCAATTAAATCGCAATCTCACACCGAAACTTCAAATGCGCACTCTCCTGAAACTCATTCCGGTTATCGGCTTTGCATTTGTCGCAGACGCCTGCGACAGCTACACCGCACCTCCGACACAAACGAGAGATCCGCTCGAACCGGCTTCGATCGTTGTTACGACGTCATCAACTGGAACTCTGACATCGGCTGGCGACACGCGAACTTTTTCTGCAGTTGTGAAAAATGCAGACGGCGGAGTAATTGCTGCTCCGAACTTGCAATGGAGTTCGAGCAACGCCGAAGTCGCTTCGCTGACGTTCGATCCATCGAACAACATCGTTGCCACCGCCAACAGTGACGGCACAACGATCATTACCGCACGCAGCGGATCAATTGAAAGTACGACACCGGTCGTGGTGCGTCGCGCCGTCGCGTTTATTGTGCTCACCGCGGCTTCGAACAAGATCGAGTTCGGCTCATCGATGCAGTTGATCGCGCTCGCGTATGATGCGCGACACCAGAACTTGCCAACCGTGCAGCAATTCACGTTTGTCTCAAGCAATCCGGCGTCCATTTCAGTGAACGCCACCGGCACCGCAACGGCGCACTTCAAATTTCCGCAATTGCCGGGTGCAACGATTACCGCCTCCGTCACGCGCGACGACGTTACAACATCCAGTTCACTGACGCTTGATGTAGGAATACCAAGTACCACCAATTTCGCGTCCCTGATGCTGACGGATTACGTCTTGCCGGTTCGGCCTCCAGGTCTTGGCGCCGGACTGGCCTTCATGACCCGAAGCCCGGACAACGTACTGTATCGCGTGTTGTGGTCAGATCTGAGCGGTGCTGCAACGAGCGCGCAAATCCGCGGACCCGGTGGCACTGCGGATAACGCTGAACTACTCGTGGAACTCGGTCCACTTCCGCTGCCGGAAAATTCTCAGGTCATCAACGGTTTGATCCGAGGCGTCGATATCAAATCGCAAGGCGGTCGCGCACCAATCGGCATCGACTCACTCGCAACCTTGATGTGCAACGGACAGGCCTATATTCAGGTAGGCACCGCCCGTTTTCCCGCGGGCGAAGTGCGCGGCCGTCTCGAGTGCATTCGGTAACCGCATACTCGAGTCGGCCGAAGATTTATTCCAGCGAAAGCCCGCCCGTCTGTCCCCGCAACGACAATCTCCACGTCGCACGACCTCAGACCTCACGCATCGAAATTCTGATTCGAACGCGGCGCGTGTGAAAGTTGTCTGCATTCGGATTGTTCGTGCGCTTGGATGAGAGCGAGCAGATCAGCGTAAATCGCTCGAAACCAACACAGGGAATAACATGCGAAAACATTCGGTCTGCATAGGGCTCGCTTTGATTCTGAGCGCGTGCAACGACTATACGGCGCCGACCACGACCGTCGATCCCTCAGTGCCAGCAGCAATCGCGCTGGCTCCATCGGCCACGGGAAACATGACAGCGGCAGGCGACACGCGATCCATCGTTGCCGTCGTCAAGAACAGCAAAGGCGCCGCCATCACGCCGGCGGCGGTGGATTGGAAATCGAGCGTGCCCGCGGTGGCGACAGTTGTGAACGACGGAAACGGCGCCGCGACAATCACTGCAGTTGGCGACGGTACAACCACAATCAGCGCGCGCAGTGGTTCAATCGAGAACACGGCTACCATTGTCGTGCGACGTGCATTGGCATCGGTAACGGTCACGCTGCCAAACCGATTGCTGGAGTACGGATTGGCATCGCCAATCTTTGCCACCGCATTCGATGCGCGACACAACGCGATTCCGAACGTCACAGGCTTTACATACACCACAGACAATCCATCCGCCGCGTTTGTCGAGCAGAGTGGCATTGTCACGGCGCTCTTCGCGTTTCCGATTCGTCCGGACGCAGTAATTACGGCCACAGTTACGCGTGATGGCGTCACGCGCAGTGGCACGGTGAACATGATGGCCGTGGAGCCGCCGGTTTTCAATACGGGAGCACTATTGCTCAGCGAGAACGTCTTTCCTCAGCCGCTACCGAGTCATGGGTCGGGACTCGCGATCATGAATCGCAATCCCACGAGCATCTCGTCACGCGTGCTTTGGGCCGACCTCACCGGACCTGCAACCAGTGTGCAGATTCGCGGACCGGGCGCACTCACGGACAGCGCCGATGTTCTCGTGCAACTTGGTCCGTTACCCGAAGCCGGAATGCCGCCCGTCATCAACAGCCTGATCTCGAACGCGAGCATTCGTTCGCAGCATGGTCGCCCACCAATCAGTCTCGATTCGCTCAAACGATTGATATGCTCCAGCCTCACGCACGTCGAAGTGAGGACGGCGCGTTTTCCCGATGGTGAAATCCGCGGCGGGTTGAACTGCATCGATTAGCAGCACTGGATGTTGCTACACCGTTTGATGCTAAGAACGCTTTCTCGGGTAATTCGTGCCCAGTGCCGCTTCAACGGCAGTGCGCAACGCCGCCAGTGAAACCGGTTTCTGCAACAACGCATGCGCCCCGACTTCGGCCAATCGATCTGGCGTCAGCACATAGCTGAAACCCGACACAATGATCACGGGAAGGTCCGGACGCGCGCGATGTATTTCCTGCGCCAGCACGTCGCCGCTGAATCCCGGCATTGTTTGATCGGTGATAACAAGATCAACGTCCAGTGGCGACGAGCGCACGAAGTCCAGTGCGGCGCGTGGTTCAGCGAAGACGGTAACCTTGTAGCCCATGCGAGTGAGCGCGGACTGCCCAACGCGCGCAACGGTCGGTTCATCATCAACCAGAACGATGTGGCGACCACCGGACCGATCGTCAGCGTGCCACTGCGGCGGGTCAGCTTCAATCACCGGTGCTGCTGAAATATCTGCGGAAGCGACCACCGGCTTTTCACTGATGCCCCCAAATTCATTGGTGAAAGGCAGCAGTATTTCGAACGTTGTCCCCTGTCCGACTTTGCTTGATGCATGTACCTGACCGCCGTGCGACGCCACGATGCCATGCAGCACCGCCATGCCAAGACCGGTGCCTTCACCGGTGGGCTTCGTGGTGTAAAACGGTTCGAACACGCGGTCGAGAACTGCCGGCTCCATGCCAACGCCCGTATCGCTCACACACAGTCGCACGGCCCAACCGTTGGCTGTTTTGACGGCGGTCGGCGCGGGTATTTTCTCAAGCGTGATGTGCAGCAACCCTGATGGTTTCGACCGCATTGCATACTCTGCATTGCTCACGAGGTTTAACAGCACCTGTTGCAACTGCGTCGGATCACCCTGCACGAACAGCGGAACGTCTGTCCCCTCAACGACAATCTCCACGGAACTTGGAATCAACGAGCGCAACATCGGTTGCAGACTGCGTGCGAGCGCGGCGATATCTACAAGGTCGTCACGACTGCCCGAGCGACGACTGAACGTGAGAATCTGACGCACGAGGTCGCGCGCGCGCTCACTCGCATCAAACACGGTGTCGAGATGTGCGGCGACGGCATTGGCGTCTGACAGCGTATCGCGCGCCAATTCAACGTTGCCGCGAATAACTCCCAGCAGGTTGTTGAAATCGTGTGCGACCCCACCGGCCAAAGTGCCGAGTGATTCCAGCTTCTGCGCATCACGCACTTGATCCTCGAGGCGCAGACGCACCTCCTCGGCAAGCCGCGCCGAACGCAAGTCCCGCAATACAAGATGCCAGAGCGTGCGGTCGTCCATTGGCACGCGCGTGATTTGCGCGGACACCGGAATTGCTTCGCCGTTCGCTTGTGGAAATGTGTATTCGTGCGCGGATTCCGAAGCCGCAAGTTCTGTCAATTCGCGCATGTCGATGTGCGGCAGCGCAAAGTGCACGTCCATTGTCGTTGGCGTATCTGCTGGTTCAGCTGCTGGGGCTTCCGGCAGTTGCAACAGCTCGCGCGCCACGCGGTTGATGGATGTGATGCGCGTGCCATCAATCAACAGATGTGCATCCGACGCCGTGTCAAAGAGCGATCTGAACTTTCGCTCGCTGACACGCACGCGCTGTTCGCTGGCGGCAAGTTGTTTGTTGGTGCGCTCAAGCGAGCGCAAACGACTCCGATGACCGAAATAGATCGCGCCCGCCGCGGCGGCCCAGTATGCAACAAGTGCCCACCACCGGCGCCACAGCGGAGGCACGACGCGAAAATGCATCACGGGAGCCGCAGTTATGCGACCGGAGTAATCGCGCGCCCAAACGTGAAGCGTATAGTTGCCGGCGGAGAGCGCGTGGTATCGCGCTTCGAGATCTGTTGTCCAATCGCTCAATTTCGCAATCTCGTCGACGGCAGTGTGGGCCGTCGCCGGCGCATCACCATCGCGGTGCATCAACATGCGATATCGCGTGTCTGATTCTCGATGATTGGTGATCAGCACAGCTGTAATCGTCAGCGGCAGTTCACCGACAGGCAACTCGGCGCCATTCAACAGTGGTTCGCTACGCGATTCCAGGTTGAGTCGAACGTCAAGACGTGGCGCGGGCGGTGTTTCAACGCGACGAAGTCGCAATGCACCTACGCCGCGCGACGTACCCATCCACATCACATCGTCCACGGGCGTACGCGCGAACGACGCGATTTCAGTTGCGGGCAATCCATCTTCCTGACCGGCCATCAGGCGAACAGACCAGCGCGCTGGCAAAGAATCGCGTACGTCTGCCAGCACGAGTCCCAACTCCGTGCCAATAAGCAACTGACCGTCGTACAGACAGTTGATACCATGCACTGGTGCCGTGGCAGCACGAAGCAGTGCAGATGGCGCTGGCATCCATGCACTTTCGGGCGTGCGCCACCACAACTTGCCACCGTATGTAGCCGCAAAAAGCCGGCCCGCATGTTGTGGATCATTGGCGACGCACATCGCCGTGACCGATGTGAATACGAGTCGCGCCGAATCGTGCGGAAACGCGACGGCGGTCGTTTGATTGGACATCGAATCAACAAACACTCCGCGCGATGATACACGTATGGTGCTGTGTGGCGTCAGTACCCACAGCCACGGTTCGCCGCGTGTGGTTGCCGCAGTCGCAACAACAAGTTCACGGCCAAACTCGGGCTGCCATTCCCATTTCGTGTTGTTCCAACGAAACAAGCCACTATCTGTTGCAGCCAACAACCTGATCGTGCCGTCGGGCAACACACCGCGCTGAAACGTTCGCACGACGCGCTTTTCAATTCCGCTGTTGCGTAACACGAGACGCGAACCTTCTTCGCTGAACACACCGGCATCCGTCGAGATCCAGACATCACCCGGACCCGCATCAACGTCCGTCTGCCGCGCGGAACGCGTGGTACCCGAAAGCCAGGCCAACGAACGAACCGTCTTGAACGGTTGTCCTGTTTCGCGCGAAAATTCTGTCAGGACGCCGTCACCGCCCAAGTGGAACACCTGAGCAATGGCGCCCATCCATAACGACAAGCGATTGTTGACGTCGTGTCCCGCAACAATACTCGCCAAAGAGTTTCGTCGAGTGCCCTGCTGCAATTCGAGCGTGCCACCACTGCCTACCGCGATGCGTGCGAGCCGGCCGCCATACGTCCCGACGTATATCGCGTTTCCGCCAGCGTGTCCTGTAGCCGCGAACAGCGCGGTAATGCGTCCGCCCTGCGGCATTGATGCAATTCCGACCGTGTCCCAACGCCCATTGGAGAAACGTTGCAATACGCCGTCGAGATTTCCGACCCACAACTCATGCTCACCATCAGTTCGCGTCAATTCCGCAATTCGATAGCTCTGTCGCGGTGATCCAGGTATGTGTTCGAAATGCGGAGCGCGCGGGCCCTCGTCATGAAACTCGAACACGCCACCTTCGCCCGGAACCAACAAACGCGTGTTTGGGTTGTGATGCGTGGGCACAATCGCTTCGGCGGAGTGTCCCGTGAATCCCTCCGCCGCGCCAAATACAGACCACTGACCTTTTGCATACCGCGCGACTTTGCCGGTACTCGATGCCAACCACAGTTCAAGTGATCCATCAGGTGCGGTAGTCTCGCCAAGCATCAGCCCTTCGGGCCTCAGACTATCAGGCAGCGCCACCGTACGAAAATGATCGTGTTCGAACAGCGCGATTCCTGCACTCGTGCCCGCAAGAATTTGCGGTGTATTGCCAAACGCACGCGTTTCAATAATTGAATACACAACGGCGCCGGGCAGTCCATGGCGCACATCGAAAAGCGTTTGTGTATTGCCGCGCCGTCGCACAACGCCCGAGCGCGTGGCGAACCACATCGTGCTGTCCGACGACTGCAGGATCGCGCGCGTCTGCGGCTGCGTTATCCCAGCGGGAAGTGCTTCTTCCTGCCAGCGCTGGCCATCAAATCGCATTGGGCCATTTTCAGTACCAATCCAAAGCCGGCCACTGAGGTCGGTTGTAACGGCGTACACGGTCGATGATTGCAGCCCATCCTCTTTCCCAAACAGACGGACACCAAGGTCGACCAGGCTTGCACCAGGTGGCAGCCGAAGCGCACTGAATGAGTTGCCGTTTTGTTGTGCAGCTGCTGAACCGACCGGTATCAGCGCAGCTACCATCAGCGCGAACGCAATGACCAGCTCGCGCAGTTTTGCCAAGATAGACCTTTTGGTGACCGAGCCCTTTACTGACCAGTCATAAAACTATCGACCGTGCGTCGCGAGTCGGTGCGAAGCACCCAAATTGTAAGGATCCGGTAATTCACGCCCGGTGTAGCCGCTACATGCATCGGCTCGTACGTTCCCACGATGACGTCTCGCAAGATCCCGAACTCGGAAGATCCTTCCGGAGAGCGCCTGCCGGGCAAGTCTCACTCCATCGATCCGGCCGACCTCGTGAGCGACTCCGGCGACGTCACCGTTTGGCTGCAGCGCCTTCGCGATCAGCGCACCGATGCGCACGACGCCCTGGCGCCACTGGTCTATGACGAATTGCATCGACTGGCCGTTCGCGTCATGCGCGGCGAACAGTCACCGGTCACGCTGCAGCCAACCGCGCTGGTACACGAAGCGTGGATGCGTCTCGTCGAACAACATTCCGCGCAGTTCAGAAATCGCGCGCACTTCTTCTCCATTGCCGTCCGCCTGATGCGCCGCGTACTGGTCGACCAGGCTCGGCGTCGCACGGCGGCGAAACGCGACGGCGGCGTGTACGTGTCGCTGGATGACATTGATATTGCCCTACCGCAATCCAATAACGCGGACGAAGTGCTGCGCGTGCACGAAGCACTGCACAAACTCGCCGCCATGAACGAGCGTCAGGCACAAGTGGTGGAGTTGCGATTCTTCGCGGGATTATCGTCCGAAGAAGTAGCCGCCGTTCTTGATGTTTCGCTCGCGACCGTAAAAAGAGATTGGGCAGTCGCACGCGCCTGGTTGCAACGCGAACTTTCCGAGAACGCATGAGCGCCGCATCATGGCCCGTTGTCGTTGATCTCTTCAACGAATTGTGCGACTTGCCAATCGACGCACGACCGGCGCGGCTTGCGACGCTTGGCGAACAGTCACCGG
>JBDTTO010000123.1:0-7611 GCA_039930585.1 Gemmatimonadaceae bacterium | reverse complement strand
CAGGCTTCGGATTTGACGTCATGGGTTTCGGATGCCGAAATCAATCTCGATCGCAATCTTCGTTTGCAGTATCTCGCTGGTACGGGGCTCAATGCCTATCAGGGAGACGTGATTTTCAGCAGCATGATCTCCGGCCGAAAATTCCCATCGGCACTGTTTGTTGCGGATGATTCATGGAAGGGCGCACTACAAGGCATTCTGGGAAGCGGACAATAAAAGGACGGTAACATGACGGCCCCCGTCGCACAGAACAGCACTCCACATATCATCATAATTGGTGGAGGATTTGGTGGACTCGCCGCAGCGCGCGAGTTAGCGCGCGCTGCGGTGCGCATTACGGTAATTGATCGAAACAATCACCACGTCTTTCAACCGCTGTTGTATCAAGTTGCAACAGCGGGATTGGCGCCAAGCGATATCACGGTTCCCATTCGCTGGCGCTTGCGTGACCAGAAGAATGCGACTGTGCTGCTGGCTGAAGTTACCGGAATCGATCCGGTGAAACGCGTGGTGCGTCTTGGTGGTGATCTGCCTGAACTCACCTACGACTATCTGATTGTTGCATCCGGCGCACGGCACGGCTACTTCGGTCATCCCGAATGGGAAAAGGATGCACCGGGGCTCAAGAGCATGCAGGACGCGTACCAGATACGTCAGAGATTTTTGCTCGCGTTCGAACGCGCCGAAGTTGCGCCAACGGATGAAGAACGCGAAGCGTGTCTGACGTTTGTCGTAATTGGTGGCGGGCCAACTGGTGTCGAACTTGCCGGCGCGATGTCCGAAATTGCGCGCGGCCATTTGTATCGCGAATTCCGTCACAGTGATCCGCGTAAAGCACACGTCATTCTGATTGAAGCGGGGCCGCGTTTGTTGCCGGCATTTCCCGAGGATCTCGCAGCCAAAGCCAAGCGCGCCCTCGAACGTCTCGGTGTTCAGGTACAACTCGGCGTCGCTGTTACTGACGTGCAAAGCGGCGCTGTGTTTTTGGGCGACAAACGTATTGCATCACACACCATTGTTTGGGCGGCAGGCAACGTGGCATCGTTTCTTGGTGCACAACTTGGTGCGCCAATCGATCGTGCCGGTCGCGTAAAGGTCGAACCTGATTTATCAGTGCCCGGACATCCCGAAGTGTACGTCGTGGGCGACTTGACGTATCTCGAACGTGCTGACGGCCGTCCAATTCCCGGCGTTGCTCCAACGGCCAATCAAACCGGCGCACATGCGGCCAAAATGATTTTGCGCACGTTGCGCAATCAACCGCACACGCCATTCAAGTATTTCAACAAGGGCGAACTTGCGACCATCGGCCGAAGCAAGGCAGTGGCTGCGTTTGGCAAATTACACCTGAGTGGCACGCTCACCTGGTTCCTCTGGCTGTTCGTGCACTTGTTGTATCTCGTTGGATTTCGCAATCGACTCAGCGTGCTCATTCAATGGGGCTATGCGTATCTTACATATCAACGAGGCGTACGGTTAATTGCGAACACATGGTCGCGCGTAACGGATGTTCATGCTTCGTCATCAGCACCCGCTGCAATTGCGGGTGTTGCGCCAAAAGCGGCCGACACGCCGACCATTGATACCCAAACCCGTGTTGGCGTCTGATGCTGGAAACTTGAATCCCCAATGACAGTCGAAAACGTCGAAGTTGCCGCGCTGCTGGAAGCCGTGCCCATGGCGATTGCCGTGTTTGGGCCCGATCGACTGTTGCGGTTCATGAACAACCACGCGCGCGTGTTGTTGCGCATGGAAGAACGCGCCGTGCTGCCAGCGTCCAGCATCGACGTCGTGCTCTCGCCGATGATCACAACCGTCGCACCGTTGCTGCGTGCGGTTATCGCAGGATTGCCCAACAACGTCACAACTGCGCGTGTGCGGAACGATGCCGGTGTTGAACAGCTCATCGAAATTCGTATTTCGCAGGCCGGGCAGGGAAATCTGCTTTTTGCGGCAACGGACGTAACCTCGCGCGAAAGTCTCGTGTTGTTATTGGAGCGCCGAGCGCGTGAGTTGGCAGCGATATTCGAGATCACGCCAACAATGGTACGCGTGTTGGATGCGTCAGGCGCGATTGTACGCGCAAACGGCAACGCGATGCGCGAACACATTGGTGCTCGCCCCGGAACGCTGCGGCAGCTGTGGGAGCGTGATCGCCCAACGGACACCGTCGATCAGCGCGAACTGCCGTTGGAGCGGCATCCAGGCATGCTGGCGATCAATGGCGAAGCCGTCCGTGCACGATTGCTCAATGTCGATCGCGGTCCCGAAGGCACTCGGCGCGTGATCGAAGTTTACGCTGCGCCTATCGTTGACGCCGAGCTGCGAAACGTTGGTGCCGTGCTCGTCGATCGTGATGTGACCGAAGAACATCGCCTGGCACTCGAACTCGAGTTGCAGGTGCAGCAGTCGGCGGTATTGCACGAGCGTGTGTCGACTGAAGCCGAACGACTTGATCGCATGGTTGATGAGCGCTCGCGCGAATTGCTGGCGTTGCAGGAAACGCGATCACGTGAGCGCAGACTGTCGGCGGTTGGTCAATTGGCCGCTGGCGTCATGCATGACGTAAATAACGCGTTAAACCCCATCATGGCAGCCGCGTATCTGTTGCGCGTGCATGCTGACAACCCTGATGCTGTGCGTGACTACGCGGAGCGAATTGGCAAGGCCGCGGAAACCGGTGCGGCAACGGCGTCACGCGTGGGAAGATTTATCCGACAAGACCCGTCTACTGGGGATGCGACACAGATTGTCGATCTCTCGGTGCTGACCGAAGAGGTGCTGGCCTTCACACAGCCGTTACGTGCTGAGCGTCGCGGTGATGGATTGCATGTGGAGATCGTGCGCGAGTATCACATCGGCGCGTGCACGCGTGGGATCGCTGGTGAAATTCGTGAAGCGTTGCTCAATCTCGTACAGAACGCGATGCACGCGATGCCCAACGGCGGCAAGGTCATCGCACGAACTGGCGTTACTGAGGACGAGTCGTGGGTTGCGATTGTGGATACAGGACAAGGAATGTCCGATGACGTGCGTGAGCGTGCATTCGAACCATTTTTCAGCACGAAGGGTGCGGCCGGTTCGGGGCTGGGGCTTGCGGAAGTGTATGGTATCGTGCGCCGTCATCGCGGTCGCGCGGAAATCATTTCGCAGTTGGGAGTAGGCACGACGGTCACTTTGTATTTCCCGCTGGAGGCAACCGCCGTTGCAACTCCGCTCGAGGAGCGTGCGCCCGTTGAATCGCGTCGCGTGCTGGTCGTGGAGGATCACGACGAGGGTCGGGAGTTCCTGCGCCAGTTGCTCGGTGCCGATGGTCACGAAGTCGTGGCGGTTCCAACGTACGAAAAAGCGATGACGTTGCTTGACAGCGATGGTCCTTTGCCGTTTGATGTGCTCATCACTGACATTGGACTTCCTGATGGCAGTGGGTGGGACCTTGTAACCTTCGCGCGAAAGAGTTGGCCCCAGCTCCGCATTGGGGTAGTAACCGGATGGGAACCCACGGTTGTGGGTGATGATCCTTCCGGCGCAGATTTTCTCCTGCGCAAGCCGTTCAGAGCCGTAGAACTATTGGCCCACGTGGCGGGCCATGCAACGACAGCCCACACCGAATAACGCCATGACAGAAACATCAACAACGATTCGCGTTCTGATTGCGGAAGACGATCCGATGACGCGCTCCACGATGGCTGAGTTGCTCGCAAGTCTGGGCTACATGGTTGTCGCCGAAGTGGAGAGCGGTGCCGAAGCGATCGAAAAAGCAAAACAGTTCACACCGGATGCCGTGCTGCTGGACGTGCACATGCCAGGTTCGGGCGGTGTGCAGGCAGCCGAAGAAATCGCAGCATTACTGCCCGGTACGGCGGTGATTCTGATTACCGGTGACTTGTCGGTGTCGTTGTCGGCGTCGGAAGTGGCGAAGTCGGGTGCAGTGGCGCTGCTCTCAAAACCGGCGCCGCCGGGCACGATTGATACAACGTTGCGTCTCGCGGTCTCACGTGCGCGCGAACTGCTTGCCGCCAAGAACGAAGCGGTGCAGGTGAAGCAGCAACTCGAGGCGCGCAAAGTGATTGAGCGCGCGAAAGGCATTCTCATGCGTCGGACCGGCAGCAGCGAGCAGGAAGCGTATCGCATCATGCAGCGCAGCAGTCAGGATCGTTCGGTGCCGATGGTCGATATCGCGAAAGCGGTCATCGACAGCGAGCCGGGTGCGAAGGGCTGAGGCTCTGATTGTAGATCTGCAATTGAGCGGCGAGACACCTGGTGTTTCGCCGTTTTTATTTTGTCCCGCTCGCAGTTACGAAATCAGGAACTCGCCGGAACAGTCTTGATCACACGCGGCGCATACTTCTCAAGATCACGCCCCAGCAACAGCGTGAATGCAACCAGCCCGGCCGAAATCAGGAACGGCGCCGGACGGCCCAGGTGATCGTACGTGAAGCCGAATAAAATCGGAAACACAACGCGCGACGCACCGCCAAACGTTTGCTGCACTCCCATGTACAAACCACGCTCGTTGCTGCTGATCACGCGTGACAACATCGCGGTCACGCACGGGAATGTGAGCGCTGTGCCAACCGGGAAACACGCGACCGATAGCGCGAGCGTGGCATAGTCGTGCGACGCGGACAGGCCAATTAATCCAGCGCTCAGGAAGATCAAACCAAAACGCGACAGTCGTGCCTCACCAAACCGATCCAGCAGCCTCGGCAACACCAGCGCGCGCATCAACACGCTCAGCACGCCGATATACATGAAGAAGTAGCCAATCGTGTCGGCGGTAACACCAAATCGAAATGCGAGAAACAATCCCAGCAGCGACGTAACGCCCTGGAAAGCACCAATCGCGATCGCGTAAATGAAAATCAATCGCGATGCGGGTTCGTTCGGATGCGTGACCACACGCCCCACCGCTTCGCGTGATGTGCGCGGCACGGCTTTCTTTTCGGTCGAAGTGCTGGCAGTGCGTGCCTCAACCAGATAGCGCGAGGCGAAAATCATGTTCACCCCACACAGCGCGGCAGCGAACAATCCCGGCGTATGCACACCAAGGTGTGAAACCCATGATCCAATCACCGGACCAATCGCAACACCTGCGTTGGTTACAGCCGACAACCAGCCCAATGATTTCGCGCGGTCTTCCGGTTTCGTGGCATCGGCGACATACGCCTGAATGACGCTAACCGTACCACCACCGGCGCCCTGCACGAGGCGCGAGACAAACAACAGCCACAGCGAGTCGGCGTAGGCAAAAACGAGATACGCAATGGCCGATGCGAACAAACCAACAAGCAGGGCCGGCCGTCGGCCGTATTTGTCCGACACGCGTCCCCACATGGGTGCGCTCAGCAGCTGCGCGACCGAGAATGACGACACCAACAATCCCACGACCAATCCACCGGCACCAAGCTTTTGCGCGTAAAACGGCAACAGCGGCAAAATCATCAACAGGCCAAGCATGTCGATGAACGCCGTAACCATGAGCACTACGAGCTTGCCCGCGCCGCCCTGCTGCGTTGGATATTCGCTGGTCGCGCTACCACCACCAGTGTTTGGTGCTGATGCGGGTGTCGGTGAACTCATTCAGCCTTGCCGAGAGCTGCCGGTGGTACCGACCGGCCCACCACACCAGCGAGTGCGATAATCGTCAACACGTACGGTATCATCTCCACAAATTGCGAAGGCACGAGTTGAGCGCCCTGCAATTGGATCTGTAAGGTTTCGGCCGCTGCAAACAGCAAACACGCAATGGCCACGCGCACCGGTTCCCACCGGCCAAAAATAACGGCGGCCAGCGCGATGAATCCGCGGCCGGCGGTCATGCCATCCGTGAACTGATGCTGATCGAGCGCGAGATACGCGCCGCCCAATGCTGCAAGCGTTCCGGAAATGATCAACCCTTTTACGCGCAACGTGGTCACGCTAACGCCAAGCGTTGCGGCCGCCTCGGGTTTTTCACCGACGGCGCGCGCTCGCAAACCAAAGGGCGTGCGATATAACAACCATGCAAGCGCGGGAAGAGCAACCAACCCGACATACACAAGCGGGTTGCGGAACGACGCAAACATACCGCCACCTTCACCACCAAAGCCTGGCACGCGTGGTGAATTGGATGCGCTGTCAAACGCAAGGCGCAAATAGAATCGCGTTGCACCAACGACCAACAGGTTGATCGCGACACCAACCACCACCTGATTCGCGCGAAACCGCAGCGTTGATACGGCAAGAATGCCGGTGACAACCAATCCGGCGACCACCGCGCCCAACAACCCGACCCACGCACTTCCGCCGTAGTAACTGCCAATGGCCGCACCAAACGCGCCCGACAACATCAAGCCCTCGAGTCCAAGCGCGATGATGCCAACACGTTCGGACATCACGCCACCCGCGGCTGCGAGCAAGTACGGGATGGCGATGCGGATCGTTTGCAGAAGGAAGCCGAGTGCGTTCATGGTTCGGCCTTTTTTGCCGTGACGCTGCGGGCCACTGATGCGGCGGCAGCGCGCAATTGGCGCTGAACTTCGGGCACGGCTGTTGCCACGGCGAGAATGACAACCGCTTGCAGAATGTCGACGAGCTGTTTGGGAACGAGCGCATTTACCGCCAGTCCGCCCTGCGACAACGTCGCAAACAACAGCGCGGCGAACATGATGCCGATGGGATGATTACGACCCACCAGTGCAACGGCGATGCCAAGAAATCCTGAACCGGCCGCGAATCCTTCTTCGTAATAGCCTTTGTAGCCCAACACGAAGTTGATGCCGCCCAGGCCGGCAATTGCGCCCGACCACGCCATCGCGCGCACCATCACGCCGGGTACCGACACGCCGCCGTATTCTGCAGCATCAGGTTGCAATCCAACCGCGCGCAATTCGTAACCGCCTTTGCTGCGGAACAGGAAATACCAAAGACCAATTGCCGCGACAATTGCCGCAGTCAATGTCCAGTTCGCGGCCGATCCGTGAAATGATGCAAACGAATCGGACAGTCGGCCAACGGTGCCCGCGTTCATTTCCGGAGTGTGCAACGTTTCCGGAACATGCAGATGCGCCGTGATCGTGTAATTGAGCAGCGCCAGCACCACAAAGTTGAGCATGATGGTGACAATGACTTCACTCGCACCAAACTTTGCGCGCAACACACCCGGCAACGCGCCAGTGGCGCCGCCCGCGACCATGGCCGCCATCGCGCAAACAGGCGCCGCCAAAATCATTGGCGTGTCTTTGGGCAACGCGAGTCCCATCAACGCGGCCGCAAACCCACCCATCGCCAACTGGCCTTCGGCCCCAACGTTGAACAAACCTGCACGCGCCGCGAGTGCAAACGCGAGACCGGTGCACGTGAGTGTTGTGGCTTTGTAGATGACCTGACCAAAACCGTATGAGTTGCCCCACGTGCCATCGATCAACAACCGATAGACAGTTGCGGGCGATTGTCCGTACGACAAAATCAGAATGTCACCAACCACCATCGCGACAACCAACGCAACAATTGGCGGCAGCAACGTTTCTTCGAGATGACGCCGCATGGCGAGACGTCGCATGGCGATGTTCGTTTGGCTGGGAATCATCCGTTGGCTCCGGTCATGTACGGGCCCAGTCGTTCGGCGTC
>JBDTTO010000122.1:0-7629 GCA_039930585.1 Gemmatimonadaceae bacterium | reverse complement strand
GAATCTCAAAGGGCATACTCGTTACCGAACGGAAACTCGTGGTAGCCCGCGAATATCGCGCGGAAAACAAGAGCGATAAGGACAAGACGCTGCTGATCGAACATCCATCGCTGGCACGCTCGGGATACAAGTTGGTCGACACACAAAAGCCGGTCGAAACGACGGACGCGTTCTATCGCTTTGAAGGCAAAGTTTCGGCCCATAAAACGAGTGTGCTCAAAGTCAGGGAAGAAATGGTGCAGTCACAATCAGTCAGCATCGCACCCGCCGACATTGGCACGCTTTACACTTACGCGCGCAACGGAGAAGTGCCGGCGGAAGTGCGTGAATCGCTCAACAACATCATTATGCTAAAACAGGCCATGATTGAAACTGAACGACAGTTTGTGGACCGAAACAGGCAAGCGACCGAAATTTCGGTTGAACAAAACCGCTTGCGTGAAAACATGAAGACGGTCGCGCAAAATTCGGACTACTACAAGCGCTTGCTGCAAAAACTGAACGACCAGGAAACTCAACTGGAAAAGCTGGGGCGCGAACGCGACGAACTGCAAGCCAAACGGGCAAGTCAGGGTGCTGAGCTCGATGCATTTCTAAGCACACTCACTATCGGATAAACAGTGCACAAAAAACGAGCCCGAATCACAGTGATCCGGGCTCGTTCTTTTTCCATCAGAAACAATTACGCCGAACGATCGATGCAACCCTTGAAGTTCGGGTTGTTCAATTCGTCGGTGACAATCGGAAGATTCAGATCACCACCGTACACTCCACCGCGATAATGCTGACCCGTGGGGAACGTGTTGTCCGGCGTGCGACCGTAGTTGCGAATAAGACGACGCAAATCGCCCAGACGCTGACCACGTGAGAACGTCCAGAATGCCTTCTCGCGGAACAGCAAATCAACCTGCGCCGCTTGCGTTGCTGGCAGTGCAAGCGCCGGGAGAACGGTCGGCTGAATTTCGCCGAGTTTGGGTGGCGCCGCGCGGAGCGCGTTGAGAATTGCCAACATGCCATTGGGATTTCCGGCAGCAAGCGCGGCTTCTGCTTCAATCAGCCTTGCATCGATACCGTTGGTCACGGGCAAGTTGGTGGTGCGCGCATACAACGTGGTCGTACGCGAGAACGTCAATCCATCCTGCGCCTTTGTCGTATCCTTTCCGCCATTCGTGGTCGTATAAACGACGGGAAGCCGGGGATCCTTGCTGGAGAAGAATGGAATGGCGTTTTTCACAAGCAGGTTACGTCCGTTGCCCTCAACCGAATCACCGACGCTGTAACGACGTTGGCTGTTGGGCTGACTCCAAATAATGTTATCGCCAGTGGACGTGCTGAACGTGTGATCGTACGTGAACGCTGTTGGAATACCAGCCACTGCCGCGCCGGCATCTGCAATGCGATTAAGTCCAAGCAGAACGCGCGCACGCGTCACCTTGAGCGAATTATTGATGCTAACGCTCAATGCATCGGTGCCGGTATTTGCCGTAAGACCCGAATCAACCGACGCCAACGCCCGTGCGAAAACCTGTGCGACGGTCAACGGCGCTCCGTATGTCACGGGTTCCGTTGTTGCATCGGACAGAGGAATTCCATTGCAGAAATCCGACGCCAACTGCAACTCCGCATATCCGCGCGCCAAATACATCTCGGCAATAGCGGCGGATTGGGTAGGTGCATATTGCCTGAGCGCGATCAACGCCTGATTGGACGCAGTTCGCGTGCGAGCAACGTTGCGCAGAAATCCGGTAATGATGGTGTTGTTCAGTTGAATCGACCGCTGATCGGTTTCGTCGTTCTGAACGAACGTGCTGCTTGTTGACCATTCATCGACCAGCAACCCACCAAACAGCCAGGTGCTCTCGGCACCGCCGGTCATATTGCGAAAACGATTCAGCGCGCCCGCGCGAAGTGACAACGCGCCTTCGGCAGAATTAACACTTTCCGGCGTGATGAGATCGGGATCTTCCACGTCGAGAATCGAGTCAGTGACTGATTTGCACGACGCAAGCGTCAATGCGGTGATTGCGGCGGCTGCGATCAGCGAACTCCGCCGACGAGGCTTCTTGAATGGCATCATCGTGGTCATTCCTAGTAACCAAAGTTGAAACGCAGCACGAAATAGCTCGGCGGGGCAATTGTCTGGAACTCTTCGGGCGAGTCGCTGTCCACACTGGCATTGCGATCCGTTTCGGGATCGACGCCACGATACTTCGTGTAGCGGCCAAGGTTTCGGGCGGTGAGCGTAATGGACGCGGTGCGTGCACGCGCAAGTCTCGCAACGCGTGAACCTGCGGTATACGTGGCTGACAACTCACGCAGGCGAACGAACGCGCCCGACTGGAAGAATCCATCAAGCGTCTTCGCCGGATTGTCGAGAGTTGCGACAACCATTGCCTGCTCTTCCAGGCTCGCGGACGGATTCACCAGGCCGTTACAGTTACGACGGCTCACGCAACGAATGCGCTCGGTGTTGTTGTAGTACAAGTGACCGCCGCGATAATCGAGCAACGATTGAAAGCGAAGGCGCTTGTTGAATAGTTCGAGTCCGTTGGTGGCGGTAACGACGTAACGCGGCTGGCTGTATCCGCGGAAAATTGCCGAATCACCAACAAATACTTCGTTCAACGCGGGATTGGCATTGTACGTCAGAATGCCATCCTTGTTCTTGTCATCCCAACCGGTGATTGGCTGCGCCCAGAATCCGTTGATGGGATATCCCGCAACAACACGCGTCGTTGTTCCGATTTGTGCGGGCGTGTTGCCCAGGCTCTTCACCTTATTGCTGTTGGTTGAACCTGAAATAGTCATATCCAACGCCAACGCCCTGTGATCCACCAACACGCTGTTCAACAGCAGCTCATAACCATGGTTGTTCACCGCACCAAGGTTTGACGCTTGCGTGTTAGCCGCGCCAAGCGAAGGCGGTACGATGGCCGCAACGAGTGCGTCCTTGGTGTTTTTGTTGTAGAACGTGGCTTCAACATTCAAGCGACCACGGAACATGCGCAGATCAAAACCGGTTTCGAGTTCAGTGGTGCGTTCCGGTTTGAGATTGTCGTTACCAATGGCCGCGTAAATCGCACCGGTCACGTCCGTCAAACGAATGTTGCTGGCCGCGCTTTGGTAAAAGCGCAGTGCGTCATTCGGACCAGGCTGCACGCCCGATGAACCGAGAGCTGCACGCAACCGAAGATTGTCCAACCAGCTTGGCGATGGCATGAAATCTTCTTCGGACAACACCCACGACGCGCTGAACTTCGGATAAATCACGCGCTGGAAGTCCGTGCCAAACGCGCTGTTCTGATCGGAGCGTGCAGCGGCTGTGAGAAACAGACGATCGCGAATCGACAGTTGCTCTTCAAGGAAGAATCCGGCGGTCTTCTGGAACGTGGTCGCTTCGGTCGCGTTCTTGGTTGCACCACCACCTGTGGTCTGTGAACCCGGAACAAGATCAGTCCCCGTCGCGATGTTCTGATTGAAGTTGTATTCGACGTACTGAATACCAGCGGTTGTTTTCGTCAACAACCACGGCTTGACTTTGAAATCCGCCGAGCTGGCGCCATCAATACTGAAGTTGCGAATACCGGCGCGTCCGTTGCCTTTGAAGCCAAGACGATACGTCGACGTGATTGGCGGACCTTCGCCTTTGTAGAGGAAGTTGTCGTCAACTCGGCTTGTGTAATCATTGCCGATGTTGAGACGCGTCACGTTCCATGAGAACGGGCGATAGCTGATATTCGCGCCCGCGATGAAACGCGTCGCCAGCTGACCGGTTTTTTCCTGCCACGTGTAACCGGGCGTCCACGCACGATATCCGTTAAGCGGCGTGCCCGTGCCCGAAACCGTTCCGTTGTTCTTGTAGCCGGGCCCACCAAACGCCTGTGATCCAAGTCCGGCCGTTGCATTGGACTCCAGCGAATAACGCTGGTTGATCATGATCAGATTGGTGGTGATTCCGACATCAAGTTTTGGATTGATGGTCGCATTCAGATTCGCTCGAACACTGTTGCGGTCCGAAATGTTGGGGCGATTCGTCCACGCACGAAGTGGCGTACGTGTGCTGTCGAAACGGCGCGTTTCGAAATCTGGCAGCTTGAGCACGCCTGTTTCCTTTTCGTTTTCTGCCGAAAGGAAGTAGCGCAACACTTCGCTACCGCCGGAAACCTGCACGCCGTACTGCGAGCGATAGCCCGTGCCCAGTGGCGTTGCGTCCGGATCGTGAAACGGTGTGTACGTCGTGAGGCTGTCCTTCACGCATGCACCCGACGAAAGCTGCGACAGAACACACGTTGAAACGCTTGACGTGGCGCCGTTCAGTTTGCCCCAGATTGAATAGTTGGTCGGATAGTCATTGCGATCGGAAATAATTCCGCCTTCGCCGTACAGCGACCAACGTGCTGCTCCAGCTCGTCCTTTCTTCGTAGTGATAACAATGACGCCGTTCGCAGCGTCCGTTCCATACAGCGTTGCCGCGGATGGTCCTTTCACTACCTCGATGTTTTCAATTTCTTCGGGATTCAGATCGCCAACGCGTGACGCACCGTTACCGCCGGTACCAAACGCAGCCGATCCGGGATTGCTCGTCATGCGCACGCCGTCGATGACATAAATCGGCTCGTTGGACAACGACACCGAGTTGATGCCACGAATACGTACCCGCGAACCAGTGCCAGCCTGCGTGCCACTGGTGATTGTCACACCAGGCGCGCGCGAGTTGAGCATGTCCGCCAGATTCGAAACCGGTGATGTGGCCGCAACGGCTGCGGCATCAACGGTCGAAATGCTGTTGCCCAATTCAAGACGACGCGTTTGTCCCGTCGCTGTGGAAACAACCGGCGTCAACGTGATTGCGACCGACGAAACCTGAATTTCAACCGTCTGCGGTGAACCGGCGGCGACCGTAACGGTTTTTTTCTGTTCGCCGTAACCAATGCGGAGCACGCGAATCTGCTGACTGCCGGCGGGCACTCCGCCAATCGTGACGCGACCATCGGCGTTGGTCAGTCCACCCAATGTTGTGCCGACAATCGACACCTGTGCCTGCGCGATCGCGACGCTTGCCCGATCGGTTACATGCACGATCAGACTGCCTCGCTGTGCAGCCGCCACACCTGGCAGCGTCATGATACTCATGACTGAAAGCCAAACCGCGAGTGTTACGAGGCCCCGAAAACCGGTTCGGTTGCCCCTCCTGCGGAACGAAACAAACATTTTACACCTTGAGATTTGAGGAAACTTCAGAACGTTGCGGAACCCCATCTCGCCGTCGGCAGATCGGTCTCGCCGACTGTCACTTCATTCATCAAACAGTCCCAGCGTCTTGGGATCGTTTGACATCACGCGCGTAAGAGTTGATTGGGCCAGGACGCATTGCGAAAAACGAACTGTCCTGCATCTCCATTGCGGGAGTTTCGGGAACGACTAAAACGCGCTACCATTGAGTCGCGCGCAGGGCGCTACCGGTCCGCGGAAAAGGGTCACCCTCCTGCATTTCGAATTGCGACGTTCGTACCTGCGAACTCCACGCCCCGCTGTGCGGACCTGGGCATCACGGAGGTCGTAGCATGCCTGATTCACACACGCTTGATGCGCTGAAGGCGCACGCCAAACAGCTGCTCACGCTCGCGCGCGCGCACGACAACACGGTCATCACAGCACTGCGCAAATTGTTGCCGATACTGGACAACAACAGCGACTCGGATTTCGCGGCGAACATCAAACTTGCTGATGTTCAACACGCGATCGCCGCACAGCGCGGTATGAAGAGTTGGGCCGAACTGAAACGCAAAATCGAATCGGTTGATCCCTTGCAGGTACAAGCCGAACGATTCCTGCACGCGATTCGCGAAGACAACAAGACAAGTGCAGTGGAGTTGTTGTCTGCACATCCTGCGATCGCGCAATACAGTATTCATGCTGCTGCAGCTGCATGTGATGCAGAGACAGTGGAAGCATTTCTACTGCGTGATACAACATTGGCGTATTCACTCGCGTCACCGAATTGGGCCCAACCGGTACTGTACGCCTGTGGAACGCCACTACACGATTTGAATGGTGACAAAACGATTGGAAACAAACGCTGCGTGCAACTCATTCTCGATGCTGGTGGTGATCCCAATGCATTTGTTGTGTTCAATGGTACCGAAGGCGAAGCGCCAATACCCGCACTCTACTTCGCGGCCAATCTGAATAACGTTTCGGCCGTGCGTTTATTGTTGGAACGCGGCGCGAATCCAAACGACGGCGAGAGCGTGTACCACGCGGCCGAACGCAACAATCGCGAATCGCTTGAATTGTTGCTGGCGTACGGAGCAGAAATCAGCGAAGCGCACGAGCGCTGGGGCAACACTCCATTGTATTTCATTGCCGGACACAAACCATTCAGCCAATGGTGCGCGAGTTCAGAACTGGGAATGTTATGGTTGTTGCAACACGGCGCGAATCCGGATATCACCAGTTACAACGGCGAAAAAAACGCTCAGCTGCCATCGCGCGGCGAAGCACCACTGCACCGCATTGCGTCTTACGGAAAGAGCGCCGACGTTTCACGCATGCTCGTGGAACATGGTGCAACGGTTGACTTGAAACGTGGTGATGGCAAAACCGCGTACGTACTCGCAGTTCGTACGGGCAACAGCGCGGTTGCAGAATATCTCGCCAGCGTTGGTGCGGACATTACCGCGCTCACTGAACGTGACGCACTCGTTGGCGCGTGTTTGCTGGGCGATGCAGCGCGAGCAAACGAACTGTTGGTCGCAAATCCGAAACTGATGTCGACGCTTAATGCGGAAGATCGTCAGACACTTGCACTCGCCACCGAAGAGGGACGCATCGAAAGCGTGCGCCTCATGACATCACTCGGCTGGGATTTGAGCGCAGAAGGCGCGTGGGGCGGAACGGCGCTGCATCACGCGGCGTGGCACGGAAACGCCGAGATGGCGGAGCTGCTCGTCAAACTTGGGGCGCCCATCAATTTTCGTGATACGACATTTGGCAGCTCACCCATTGCGTGGGCCGCACACGGCTCCGTGAACAGCCGACCGGGTCACGATGACGACTACAAGGCCGTCGTTGACATTCTGCTGCAAGCGGGTGCAACGCGCGAAGCATCGTACAACACTTGGAACGAAGCACCCGAACAATTATCCAGCAAACCTGTGGCCGCGCTTCTCAAGAAGCGCGGCTTTTCAGGCTGACTCAATCACGCGTCCGCGATCAGCCGCGGCCACCCATGCCGCCTGATCGTGAACGTTTTGCTTCTTTGTCGCGCATCTCTGCCTTGTAGATCACCAGCAGCGAATCGGACATGTGTTTCTGCCCCTCGTTCAACATCGCGTGCGCACGTTCGCCGGCCGCGTCCTGAATCTCCGTGAGCTTGGCCATGGCCTCACGCACTCCCGCTGGCATTCCACGACCGCCGCGACCGCCACCGCGTGAACCACCGCCGTCATCACCACCCGTACTCGTACCTGCAGAGGCGCTACGCTCGGCATCTGAGAAAATTTTCTCGATATCCTTGAAGATCGGCTTCTGCGTTTCCTGCATGTCCTTGCGAAGGGTCTTCAGGGATTCCTTCTGTTCTTTGGTCAAATCAAGCTGCTTGCTCTCCTTGTCCAGAAACTCCAGCTG
>JBDTTO010000121.1:0-7636 GCA_039930585.1 Gemmatimonadaceae bacterium | reverse complement strand
CGTTTCATCAACCAGCGACCTTTGAATTCAGATAACCGACGGCGTCACCAACGGTGCGCAACTTCTCGGCGTCTTCATCCGGGATGTCGATATTGAATTCCTTTTCGAACTCCATCACGAGCTCCACGATGTCGAGCGAGTCGGCGCCGAGGTCTTCGATGAAGCTTGCTTCTGGAACGAGCTTCTCGCGCTCCACGCCCAGCTCTTTCTCAATGATGTCCTTGATCTTCGACTCGTGGTCCGCCATGGGAACGATTCCTCTCGATGGGAAAAAATGGGATGCTTCCAAAGTTAGCAGTCAGTGAGGCCCGCGGGGAGAGGGCCGAACCAACGATGAACTACAACTTCAACCGTCCGGCAGGGTGCCCGGACGTCCTGCCTGGCGACAGCTACATCACCAGTCCACCATCAACCACAATCACCTGCCCCGTGATGTACGCCGCCAAATCGGATGCCAGCACAACCACGATACCTGCGATGTCCCGTGGTGTGCCCAGACGTTCGAGTGGGATTCCACTGCTGAGCGTCGCTTTGGCTTCGGGCGTCATCGCCGCCGTCATGTCTGTTTCGACAAAACCGGGAGCGAGCACGTTAGCCAGCACGTTGCGGGATGCCAACTCCTTCGCGATGGATTTCGTGAGTCCGATGAGTCCTGCTTTGCTGGCCGCGTAGTTGGCCTGCCCCTTATTACCGGTAAGGCCAACCACACTGGCAATATTGATAATGCGACCCCAGCGTCGCTTCATCATGCCACGACTCGCGGCACGGCATGTCATAAACGCGCCGCGCAAGTTTGCATTGATGACTGCGTCCCAATCTTCGTCCTTGAGACGCATGATGAGATTGTCCCGCGTAAGTCCCGCGTTGTTCACGAGAATGTCGAGCTGTCCAAGCTCCTTCTCGACGCGTTCAACAACCGCAACCGCCTGCGTTGCGTCGCTGATGTCAACGCCAAAACCACGCACGGTTGCACCGGTTGCCGTTGCGATCTCGGCCGCAACTTCCACTGCGCGCGCTTCGTCACGACCGGTCACGACAACGGTCGCACCGGATTCCGCGAGCGCCTGCGCAATTGCGCGACCAATGCCACGCGTCGAGCCAGTCACCAGCGCAACGCGCCCCGTCAGATCAATTTTCATTGTCCAGCCACCTGTTGCATGAGGGCGTCGATTTCAGCGACAGTTCCGCACGACATCGTTTTTACGTTCGGTGCAATGCGGCGTGCGAGTCCGGTCAACACACTGCCCGTTCCCATCTCGACAAACAGTGCATCCGGAAATGCGGCAGCGAGATTTTGCATGACTAACGTCCACTGCACGGGTGACGTGAGTTGCTTCACAAGCAATTCACGGGCTGCGGCCGCGTCACGCACAGCCGAACCATCAACGTTCACGTAAACGGGAACGGCAGTGTCGCGCATTTCAACGCTGTTGAGCATCGCTGCGAGCCCTTCTGCCGCCGGCGCCATCAATGGCGAATGAAACGCACCGCTTACGGGCAATGGCAAGCAACGTTTTGCGCCCGCTTCCTTGGCCAATGTCATTGCGCGTTCGACACCGGCAACTTCGCCGGAAATGACGGTTTGCTCGGGGCTGTTGTAGTTCGCGGGCACAACCAATCCCGCTTCGGCCGATGCCTTTGCGCAGATGTCGTCAATTGACGTTGTAAGCGTGCCCAGAATGGCAGCCATTGCACCTGGACGCGCTACGCCTTGTTCGTACATCAACAAACCACGTTGCCGCACGACACGCGCTGCATCAGGCGCAGTAAACGCCCCCGTTGTGTGATATGCCGAGAATTCACCGAGCGAATGTCCGGCAGCGGCGCGCAGATGCGGCTTCACGGCTGCACTCACAACGGCCCAAACGGCGGCACTGTGCGCCAGCAATGCTGGTTGCGCGTTGTGCGTGCGCGTGAGTTCATCCGCAGGGCCGTCAAACATCAATGACGACAACGGCGCGTTCACAGCCGAATCAATGGCATCAAGTGTTTCGCGCGCGGCGGCGTGCGCCTCGGCGATATCACGAGCCATGCCAGGTTTTTGTGAACCCTGGCCGGGCAGCAGAAGAACGATGTCCATGCGGTCAGCTACAAGAAACGATTGTGATCGAGCTGCTCAAAACCGCACGAGCAACGAACCCCATGTAAAGCCGGCACCAAACGCCACAAACATAACTGTCATGCCGTCGGTGATACGTCCCTGCGTCATGGCATTGTCGAGGGCAATCGGAATCGAACCCGCTGACGTGTTCGCGTACTTCTGGACATTGAGGAAAACTTTCTCCATCGGGATGCCAGCCAGTTTCGCCGTGGCTTCGATGATGCGCACGTTCGCCTGATGCGGCACGAGCAAATCAATGTCGTTGCTTGTGAGTTTCGCGAGATCAAGTGCGCGCTGTGCCGCATCCGCCATTGAACGCACGGCGTGTTTGAACACTTCGCGTCCCTGCATCTTCACGAACTGCGAACGTTCGGCGATCACGGTTTCACTGAACGGTGATGCCACGCCGCCTGACGGACGCCACAACAACTCTTTCAGGCTTCCATCGCTGCGTGCGTACGACGACAGAATACCCTTTTCGCGCGACGGCGCTGACTTGGGGATGGTGCGGGTGTGGCGGAGAATCGTTGCGCCAGCACCGTCACCAAACAACACACAGGTGTTGCGATCAGTCCAGTCAACGATGCTGCTGAGAATTTCGCCGCCGACGATGAGCACCGTTTCCGCCATTCCCGTTGCGATCAATCCTTCTGCCACCTGCATGCCGTACAACCACCCGCTGCACGCCGCACTGACGTCGAACGCCATTGCGCGCGCCGCACCAAGCGCATCCTGCACTTCAACGGCCGTTGCAGGAAGCAAATGATCGGGCGTCGCCGTGCCAACAATAACGACGTCAATGTCGCCTGGTTGCACGTTCGCACGTTGCATGGCGATGCGTGCGGCCGCGACCGACAATACAGTCAGTGTTTCGGTGGAGTCGGCGATATAGCGCTGGCGAATACCGGTGCGATCAAAAATCCACGCGTCGTCGGTGTCGAGTCCCTGCGCCTGCAAATCGAGATTCGTGACTGCGCGTTTTGGTACCGCGTGTCCAGTTCCGGCGATGTATGCGAAAGGCCTCTTCATGCGGCGTTTCCGTTTGCGGCCGCGAGGCGACGTCCCAGATCTTCAGTCATGCCTGATTCGATTGCGGTGACGGCCATACGAATGGCGTTCTTGAGAGCGCGAGGTGAACTCGAACCATGAGATATGATACTCACGCCGCGCACGCCGAGCAGCGGTGCGCCGCCATATTCGTCAACATCGAGCTGCTTGAGCGATTGCGTGACAGTTTTGGTATCGAGCCCCGCGCTGTTCGCGACCATGCCGATCAACATTGGTGCGATGCTCTCGTAGAATTTGAGCAGCACGTTGCCGACAAATCCATCGCACACCACCACATCCAGCGGACTTCCGTCGCACTGTCCGTGTGGAATGTCGCGACCTTCAATGTTGCCAATGAAGTTGAGATCGGCTTTGCGTAGCAGTTGATGCGCTTCTTTCACCACGGCGTTGCCTTTTTCGGCTTCCTCGCCAATCGACAGCAATCCAATGCCCGGTGATTTTCGTCCGAGCAGGTGACGCGCGTACACGTCGCCAATGCGCGCGAATTGCACAAGTTCCTCGGCGGAGCAATCGACGTTCGCACCCGAATCGAGCACGAGCACCGGTTGGTTTGCGGTTGGAAAGATCGTGCCGATCGCCGGACGCGTCAGCCCCGTGTGCAGTTTGAGCAACACGGTAGACGCAGCCATTTGCGCGCCGGTATTACCGGCGGAGACAAAGCCGTCGGCAAGTCCTTCGACAACGCGTCGGAGGCCAATCACCATTGAGCTTTGTTGTTTGCCGCGCAGCGCGACCGTTGGTTTATCGGTCATCTCGATAACATCGGGCGCGTCGATGATGGTCAGACGTGCGCGATGCTCGGTCAGTGCGGCGAGTTCACCCGCGAGCAAATCGTTCAGTTCTGCTTCGACCGCGGCAGAACGACCGATCAATTGGATGTGATGCTGCGGGGGTAGCTCCGCGAGTGCGCGGAGTGCGCCCGCAATGGGCGCCCGGGGGGCATGATCGCCCCCCATGGCATCCACAGCGATGCGCGCCAAACTTACGCTTCCTGCGCGGCTACTCGCTGCTCTCCCGCATAATATCCGCACTCCGCGCACACATGATGTGGACGCTTCATGGCACTGCACTGCGGACACGTCTGAATGACAATGGCGGGTGCAACTTTGTGCGTGTTACGAGCGCGCTTTTTGCGCTTGGAAGTACGTCGCTTTGGTACGGCCATAATGCACTGGACCTGATGAGAGACAAAAAAACCGTCAGGAAGTCGCGTCGCGTTTGTCGCGCAGCGCTTCCCACCGGGGGTCGATGGACGGAGCACACGTGCATGCACCGGTATTACGATCGGCTCCACATGTTACACAGAGACCGAGACAATCTTCGCGACACAGAGCGAACCCTGGCAGCGCGAGCAACCACTCTTCGCGGATGGCCGGACGCAGATCAACCTGACGTGCACCCGGCGGCAGCGGCACAACATCATCTTCTTCTGCTTCGTCCATGCCGGCTTCAGCAAACAGCAACGTCACATCTTCGTGCACGGGCACCGACACATCGATGAGGCAACGACGACATGTTGTCGCCGCGCTGCCATCCAAATGTCCGCTGAAGTAGAAACGTCCGTGACCCGCTGCAGACAGCCGGCCCGTGACACTTACTCCATCGCCCTCCGGACGCGAATCTTCGGCCTCCCACACCGAATCAGCCGCGTCCAGCAGACCATCTACGCTCTCAGCCCGAGCTTCCAGGCTGCGGATGTCAAAATACAACATAGCCACGAAAAGTAGAGCCGCCGAGCCTCTGACACAAGGCCGGACGGCTCTTGGAATGCTACGGCAAGTAATGACAGGTATTCGAGTTACGCGCCCTCGACCCGAACCAGCTTAGGCACCCACCAGCTCCGTGCCGGCGAAGAAAAAGCTGCCTTCGACAATGGCGTTCTCATCGGAGTCCGAGGCATGGATCGCGTTGCGGCCCTTGGACTCGGCGTAGAGCTTGCGGACGGTGCCGTCAGCGGCCTCAGCCGGGTCGGTTGCGCCAATCACGCGGCGCAGGGTTGCGACGGCGTCAGCGCGCTCGAGAACCAGCGGCATGCACGGGCCTGACGCCATGAATTCGACCAGCTCGCCGTAAAACGGGCGACCTTTATGGACGGCGTAGAACTCGCCGGCCTGGGCCGTAGTCATGTGCAGCACGCGGGCGGCTTTGACGGTGAATCCTTCTTTTTCGAGCAGAGCGACAATCAAACCTGCTTTGCTGGCGCCAAAAGCGTCCGGCTTAACGATCGTGAGGGTGCGATTTCCAGCCATGGTCAAGTTCCTGGTCAGGTTCCAATCAATTTGCGGACGATGTCACCGCGCGTGAGAAAGCCAACGAGCTGGCCGTGCTTCACGACGGGAACGCGATCGACGTCTTTGTTGAGCATCAGGGAAGCCACCTCGGCCAAGGGCTGCTCGGGGGCAACGCAGAGGACCTGGCGGGTCATGACGTCGCGCACCGTTCGGCGAGCCGAGGCGGGTGGCGGGGACGGCGAGTCTCCGCCGGCGCGCGGAAGATAATGACTAAGCAGGTGCCGCAGGAGCTCTTTCTCGCTCAACATGCCGACCACGCGATTTCCTTCGTCCACGACGGGCAATCCGCCTACTCCGGCCCGAACCATGTCGAGCACCGCGGATCTCACCGGAGTTTCCGGTGCAATTGTGCGGGGCGCGGTGGACATGAGATCGCGAACGGTGAGCTCGGATCGAATGGCCCAGGCGGCCAGCACGTGTGCCTTGGCAAGCGCGCTCGGTGAAGTTGCGGCAAGCAAAGTGCCGACGCGATCAGGGCTTGCAAGAAAGCGTGCGAGCGAGCCCACAACCTGAAGACTTCGCGCGGCGGATTTTGGCGGAGCGATTACCAGCGTGATGATGCGCGCCAGCTGGAATTCGTCTCCGTCGCCGAGGTCGCGGCGAAGTGACTTTGGTGCGATGCCAATAACGCCGACCAGATCGGTCGCGGCGTCAGTGCGGTAGTGCAAAACAAACGCGCGGTCAGCGAGACCAATGATGTCTTCCGTGCGTGCTTCTTCGATGCGTTCGATAAGGCGATCAATGCTGACGAGCAATTTTTGCTGGTCGAGCACGTTCGCGAGTTCGAGTGCGGCGTCGATGACCGTTTGCGCGGACAGCGGGACTACGCAGCGGGCTTCGGGGAAGAGCTCGGAGAGATGCATGGCGAAAGATAACAAAAAACCCGCCGCCACTCGCGTGACGACGGGCTTTGGTCTACAAAAGTGAAACTACTTCAGTCGTTCCTGAATCAACTTCACAAAGTCCACCGGACGCTGCGCGACACCCATGCCGGCATCCTTGAACGCGTCGATCTTCTCCGCGGCAGTACCTGCGGAACCGGAAATGATTGCACCCGCGTGACCCATGCGGCGTCCCGGCGGTGCAGTCTGTCCAGCGATGAATCCGACAACTGGCTTCGTCATGTGATCGCGCACGAACTTTGCTGCTTCCTGTTCGTCTGTACCACCGATTTCGCCCATCATTGCAACGGCCTTCGTTTGCGGATCCTTCTCAAACGCTTCGAGGCAATCGATGAAGTTCGTACCGTTGATCGGATCGCCACCGATACCAACGCACGAGCTCTGACCGATTCCGTTCGTCGTGAGTTGATGCACGATTTCATACGTGAGCGTTCCCGAGCGCGACACAACACCAACTGAACCTGGCGTGCAAATGCGTCCCGGAATGATGCCGACCTTTGATGCGCCAGGTGTGATGAGACCTGGGCAGTTCGGGCCTAACAAACGCACGCCCATGTCTTTCACATACTGATACACGCGCGTCATGTCGAGCACGGGCACGCCTTCCGTGATACACACAACAAGTTTCACGCCTGATGCGGCGGCTTCCATGATTGCATCAGCTGCAAACATTGGCGGCACATAAATGACGGCTGTGTTCGCGCCGGACGCCTGCACAGCATCGTACACTGTGTTGTAAATCGGCACTTTGTCCGCAAACTTCTGACCGCCCTTACCCGGCGTGACACCGGCGACAACATCAGTGCCGTAGTCGATCATCTGCTGCGTGTGGAACGAGCCGTCACGACCCGTAATGCCCTGCACCACGAGCTTCGTGTTCTTGTCGATGAAGATGCTCATTAGGCTGCTCCCTTCGTCGCAAGTTCAACCGCGCGCTGCACAGCGGTGTCCATGTCGGACGAGGCGGAGAAGCCGTTGTCGGCCAGAATCTTCAATGCGATTTCCTCGTTGGTGCCAGTCAAACGAATGACGATGGGCACTTTGAGCGGATTGGATTTTGTCGCGGTGACAATGCCATTCGCCACGTCATCGGTGCGCGTGATGCCACCAAAGATGTTGAACAGAATGCACTTCACGTTGGGATCGGAGGTAATGATGCGCAGCGCATTCACCACTTTCTCGGGATTGGATGAACCACCGATGTCGAGGAAGTTGGCCGGATCGCCGCCGTAATATTTCACGAGATCCATCGTCGCCATTGCAAGGCCAGCGCC
>JBDTTO010000120.1:0-7640 GCA_039930585.1 Gemmatimonadaceae bacterium | reverse complement strand
CCAAATGCAATGTTGTTCACGCGTACGAGCTCGAAGTCTTTCGCGTTCAATCCACTCGCGATAGCGGACTTGGACAAACCCAATTCGTATCCGCTGTTGCTGAACGCGATCCGCCCCGGTGTAACACTCCAACCAGTGTGATTGTCGGGATCAACCTTCTGTAGTTCGAGACGTCCAATTTCAAACGCCACGTGATCGTCCGGCGCCGACAACATGCGATTGACCCAGTACCCGATCTCGAGTCGCGTTATCCGATCACGCGCCAGTGGCTCAATCTCCCACACGATCTGCTGCCAACCGTTCTTTGCCAGCGTGACGAAGTGAGTGCCTTCGCGATCATAACGGTCCGGCACTTTTACGGCGCCATCGTTGTGCAGCACGATTTGCAATGGCAAGGTCGGTACGCCCGAGAAGTCGGGGCGCACCCACAACGAAATCCGGTTGTATTCGCTCCAGTTCTCGTTCGGAAACGCGCGCGAAATGTTGATGGATGAAAGTCGGGCGCGATTTGGCGCCGGTGTATTGCGAAACAGCTGCATGTCCACACGCAGTGCACGCATGTCATTGAGTCGTGGTTCAGCCGGAAATGTCATGGTCCCCGTTCCGCTGAATTTCCACGCCGTTGGTTGCGTCATATCATCCAGCACTCGGCTTGCCAGAACTTTCTTGGCCAACCACCCAGCTTCGGCAGAATTCACGAAATCGATGGGCAGCAACGCGCGCTGTGCTTGCGCCACTGCTGGTGCGAGGGTGTGCAGCGCGACTGCAGCGAAAGCAATCCTGAACGAAAAGCGCATGAGAATATTTCGGTGGGCGGGTCGGAACAACATATCGTTACGGCCAATCATGCGTTCGGCCGAGTTGCTTAGTTATCACCAGGCTTGTACGAACGCGCAGTGTATTTGGCGATGTCAGACTCCGTAAATCGAACGGTCTTCATCTGCCCCTTCGCAAACATCTCGGCCTGATCGGCATGAAACGGCGATGTTGAATCAGGACTCTGTCCATACGCCAACACCGACAATGCGCGTGGGCCGGATTTGGCAAACTCGATACCAAGAATCCAACCGTCACCTGTGCTGGCAATTTGTTTGCCGTCGGGCGCCGTTGTGTATGACAGCACGCGAAAGCAGCCCAGTAGTCCGGTGCATCCGCCTACGGGAACGTCAACGTTGCCGCGGCGCACGCGGTGTACATCGCCCCACGAAACATCCGTGGACCCGTAACGTTTTTTGATGTCTTCAACTGCCAATGCAAATGTAGTTGCGGCGAGCACTGGCTTGCCAATTCCACGCGGCGTTGTCGTGAGCTTTGATGGCATCCACGGTTCGGCATAGGTGGAATCCCTGGCCTGGGCTGTGTATCGACGAAACCATGATTCAAACAACGTGCTGCCACGACTGTTGGGGGATGCCGTGTTGTCCCAGCGCTGCAAAACGTTTGCGGCGTTCAAGACAGCCGTATCGGTTGAGTTTGCGCGAATCGCCTTGATGAGGTCGAGCTTCACGCGATCGGCCAGCAGCATGCGATAGTTGTGTTTCAGTCGCATCACATCTTCGAGCGACAGTTTCTTCGTGTTGTCAATCAGTTGCAGTGCGAGCTGCGTGCGGAGTCCAAGATTTGGCCGTTCAAAATAAGCAGGATATTTGAGCGTATCGAGAATTGCGTGGAGGTTTGTGTAGTATGGCGGATCATTGGAATTCTGCACGTACCCGCCCGGCGGGTTGAGTACTTGTGGCAGCGAATCCAAGCCGACAAGCGATGTCCACACTTCGTTCGAGTTGTGTGCGGGAAGTGCAACGGTATCACCGCCGCTCGTGCCGGTGCGGCGCGGAATGCTCGCCATCCAGATCAGGAAGATGTTTCCTGCTTTGTCGGCATACGTGAGATTGGACGTTGCACGCGCTCGCATTGCCAGCGCTTTTTTCCACTCAGCAATATTCTTTGCGCGCATCATCCGTAGAAACTGTTCGCCCGCGCGATACTCGCCATCCGCGCCCGCGCGCACCACGTAAATCTTGTCTTTCGTGCGATGTACTACCGGACCAAGTGGCGTTGTCAGAAATGCGCGCGTCTCTTGTTGCACGCCAGTGGGCGATGTGTAACTCACTGAGTTGTTGATCGACCGAATCGAAATGGAGACGCCATCAAACAGGTAGTGATCAGGCGTCGCCGGGTCGACATCCAGCGCGTACACTTCGTCGAGATCAGCGGCGTTGTTGGTGGTTGCCCAGCCAAGGTTGGCGTTGAAGCCCGCAACAACCGCGAATGGCGAGCCAATGCGAAAGTCGCCGTAGAAATCAAGTTTGCCGGGAACTGTAACGTGCGCTTCCCAATATCCGGCAGTCCAAGCGAGGTGCGGATTGCGCAGCAGAATTGCGTTTCCGGTTTTCGAACGTGACGGTGCAAAGGCCCATGCGTTTGATCCATCGTCCGAATACGCGGGCGCTTCATCTTCCTCGCGCGGAAGCCCGGCGGTGCGTGCTGAGTCGCGCGTAAGTTGTCGCGACACCAATCGCTGCGCTGAAGTTATTCCGGCGTCACCAATGTCCATCGCTGCAATGTCGTAGCCGTTAAACACCGGCTTCGCCCACGCTGGCACGCGGTTGGGATGCGCGCGAATGAAGATGTTCAATCCTTCGGCAAATCCTTCGTATACTTCGCGCGTCTCGACGTCCAGCAACGGGAACGTTTCCTGCACACGCATCGCATCAATTTGCGCGCCGAAGTCACCGGCGATGCTGTCTTTGCCAAACGTGCGTCCCATCCAGCCTTTCGCGCGGATGGCGCCGAGTATGACGCGATCGCCGTAGTCTTCGACTTGTGCGTAGCCTAGTCCGATACCAATGCCGCGAAAATCTTTGGCGAGTATATGCGGAACGCCGTGTTCAGTGCGGCGGATGGTTGGGAGTGCGTCTTCGCTTGTGCCCGCAATGTTCGCGGGCATGCCTGCACCTGCGACAGCGATCGCAAGACCAAGAATGCCGGCAATTGATGCGGCGCGGCGTGTCTGATGTGGCTTCATGGCGTGGTGACGGAACTGAACTCAAGGGCAGAGGCGCCGCAAATTTCGCACAAAGCGGCGAGATGCGTTAGCGGCGCCGATTGCACATTACGGCGTTCGCCAGTCCGCCACCACACTCAGGTTTCCGGCTTGATCAACCGCGTTCAGCAACACGCGGTCAGGATTTTCCGACAGCGTTACCGATCGCACGGTGCCAAACAACACGCGCGTCTGCCATCCGCTTGCCGTGTGCGAACGAATCACCCACCAACGCGTCGTTTCCCCAGTGCCGGGACTCAATTGCAAAACACGTGCGGCCACACTCAGCGCTGGCGTGGGTGGCGGTGAAGCATCCAGCCACGGCGTTGCGGGCACTAACGCGCGCGCAGCGTACAATGCCGAAAGCGACGCGGCGACCGATCCACCCGATTTTTTCAGCGTTGAATTCGCGTTGTACAGCATGTGCCCCGTGCCCTCAACGCGTGTGCGCGTCAATGCAACCTGATTCGCGATTTCTGCGCTCGAGAATGTGCCATCGATTACGCGGTACACTGCAAGTCCGGGCCATACTGGCCGCGCCAGCGTGCTTTGCGATATCCACCAGTCAAGCAGAGACGGATAACTTTGCTGCGTTGCGCCAATGGCCCAGTACAATTGCGGCGCGAGGTAATCAACCCAGCCTTGTTGCAGCCACTTGCGTGAATCGGCATAGATGCTCGCGTACGCATCCAATCCGGTAATGCCAACCGGATTTCCCGGACGCCAGATACCGAAAGGTGAAATGCCAACCTTGATATTCGGCTTGATGGCATGGACTTCCCGATACATGCGCTCGACAAAGCGATCCACATTGTTGCGCCGCCAATCGGCCCGGGACAACGTCGAACCACTGCGCGCATAACTGCCGCTGTCCGGAAAATCGATCAGCTTTCCGGCCGCGTCATTTTCCTGATACGGATAGAAATAGTCGTCGGCATGAATGCCATCGATGTCATACCGCCGCACGATGTCGCTGACCACATTCATCACGTGGTCGTGAATGGCGGGTTCTCCCGGATCCAGCCACAGTTGCGTGCCGTACACGCTGGTGATGTTACGACGCGTCTTAAAAATGTGCAGCGGTGAGAGATTGGCCGAATCCTTCGAATTGCCGGCTCGAAACGGATTGATCCACGCATGCAATTCAATGCCGCGTGCGTGCGCTTCGGTTATCGCGAATTCAAGCGGGTCATATCCGGGATCCACCCCTTGCGAGCCCGTCAGCATTGACGCCCACGGCTCAAGCGTGGAGCGATATACGGCATCAGCAGCCGGTCGAATGTGAAACATCACCGCGTTGATGCCCGCCGCACTCGCGCGATCAAGCAGATCAATGAGCTCCGCCTGTTGTTGCGGAATGCTGAGCCCCGTACGCGTTGGCCAGTCAATATTGGCAACGGTTGCGATCCACATTCCGCGCATCTCGCGCTGGATGCCAGGCGGCGTTGTGTCCGTCGGCGTAACCGGTGGGACAACCGGTGGAACTACCGGGGGAATTATGGGATCGGTGACAGCCCCACTACTCGCGCACGCGTTGACGGTGGCGAGGGCGGCAATGACAAGTAATCCACGAAATTGACGAAGTTGCATGTTGGGCAACATGCAACTTCGTCACGCATAACGGAATGTGCCGAGGGCGTTCGTTGTTACGGCGTCTTGATCGTCAACTCATTCACAATCGTGTAGCCGGTTGCCTTGACTGCAGCAATTTCGCGAGCGGTCGCTTTCTGCGCTTCGCTTGGCACCGTGCCCTTCAGGGTTAACAGCTTCTTGGCCTCATCGGTATCAACATTGATGTTGCTCGCGTCGATGCGCGAATCAGCCACCAACGCGGCTTTGACTTCGGTTGTTTGCAATGCCCCACTCACGGCCATGCCGGTGCTATTGGCCGCATCTTTCGTCTTGTCGGCCGCAGCGTCCGCTGCTTCCTTGGTCTTCTCGGCCGCATTCTCGGCGTCCTTTTTCGCGCCGTTGGCCGTATTGCCGCACGCGGTCGTAAAACTGAGCAACGCCAGCGCCGTAACCAGGTGTATGGCCTTCATTTTATGCTCCGAAAAGTGGTAAGAGTGTAGCAGCCGGCCAGCAATCGTGTGCGCACGCAATGGCTCGTTGCGCTGCTGCGACCGGCGTGTCAGTTGATATTCCACGAGTGATTCCGTCGTTCCATGTGCGCATCGTCACATTGTGTTTTATTCATACATGCGCATGCCACAGTTGTATTGTATCAGCAGAAGAATTCTGTTGCCCGATCGCTACTTCCATTTTCTGCCAAGCACCACGTTATGAACGTTCCGCCAACCATGCGACGCGAAGCTGCCAACGGTGTCATTGATTTTGGCATTGGCCAACCGTCGTTGTCGTTACTGCCCGTCGACGAGCTGCGCAAAGCTTCCGATCATTTCCTGTCGCAGGGAAATCCCGTGCCGTTGCAGTATGGTGCCGATCACGGTGAGCCGCAGTTTCGTAGCACACTCGCAGAGTTTTTAGGTCGTCATTACGCGGCGCCAGTTGCGGCGGATCAGTTGCTTGTCACAGCCGGCGCGTCACAGTCGCTGGATCTCATTTGCACGCGTTTTACCAAACCAGGCGACACAATTTTTGTCGAAGAACCAACGTACTTTCTGGCGCTGTTAGTGTTTCGCGACCACGGACTAAATGTGGTGGGCATTCCGATTGACGAAAACGGAATGCGAATGGACGCATTGGAAGACGCGCTGTCGAAGCACAAACCAGTCTTGATTTACACGATTCCAACTTTTCAGAATCCGTCAGCTGTCACGTTGTCTGCAGAGCGGCGCGCTCGGATGTTGGAGCTAAGCGAGCAGCACAATTTTCTGATCGTCGCCGACGAAGTGTACCATCTGCTCGATTTCGGAACTGCACCACCGCCACCAAAACCAATTGCCGTGCACGCCGAATCCGGTCGCGTCCTCTCACTCGGCTCATTCTCAAAAATTTGCGCCCCCGGATTACGACTTGGCTGGATTCAATCATCGCCTGAACATCTGGACAGGCTGACGGCGTCGGGATTGGTGCAGAGTGGTGGCGGACTCAATCCATTCACGTCGGGCGTGATGCGCAGTCTGATTGAACTCGGCCTCGCCGACTCGTGTCTCAATCACTTTCGCAACGTGTATCGCGAGAGAAGTGAATTGCTGGGCAATCTGTTGCGCGAACACGTGCCCGATGTGTCATTCGCACAGCCGCACGGCGGATTCTTCATCTGGGTGCAATTGCCAGGTGGTCGCGACGTTGCGGATGTAAAACGCGCGGCCGATCAACACGGCGTCAGTTTTCAGGCAGGCACGCGATTTGGTTCTGCAAAATCGCTGTCTCAATTCCTGCGCCTGAGTTTCGCGCATTATGATGCGGATAGTCTCGCGGAAGGTGTGATGCGTCTGGCAAAAGCAGTTGGGTGAACATCCGACACATCACGAGTTGTAATCTGCGTAATCGAGTTCGTCGAGTCCGCCAAATCAGCGTCCATTTTTTACGCGGTTGCAACAGTACTTCCTCTGTAATCCGAGTGTTATGCACGAGCGAAACTGCCGATTTCAACGTCATTCAATTCATTGAAAATTTGCGCAATCGCAGTTGAATTGTATCGGGAACAATGCGTGCACCGCGTCGCGCCACTCGCAGCACGTGTTTGATACTATCCACCGCAACTGTCTTGAAGGGAACGTCTGTTGATGGTGGAATTGGCAACTCAAGGAGCTGCGCAACAATCCAGACCGTGACGGTGTCATCCGATGTCGGCGTGAGCGGCAAGTGAAAATAGAAATTCACTTGTGATGATCCGATGGTTGGTACGGGTGCAACAGTGCCGTCCCACGAAGCGTCCGTTCGTGCCGGGGTAATTTTCACACCGACCATGTGGCTGGGCGGCAACATTATCGAGTCGGCCTGAATGAACGTTTGCAGTTGTGCACAGGCATAGACGCTGTCGCTTCCGCAAATATCTGGATCCAATTCGCTGCAACCGGCCATTAATGACACGCCGGCAACTGACGTCGCGAGTGCAAGACAGTGCAGTCGAATGGATCGTAGCAGCGTCGCCCGATGAATTTTCATTTGAATTCTAGTGCTGACGGTTGTGACGAACTAAAAGCTTATTGCGCGTTTTGCGGCGGTCGGTCGTTCCCAGACGCATCGATGTTGTTCGCCAACCTGCACGCGTGCGAACGTTGCGCTGGACACTCCACAGATGCTCGAATCGTCCGCCATGAGCGTATTGGCAGAGGGCTTTCCTGCGATGCGCAGCGTCCGGTACACGCGTCCGTTCGACAGCGGAATACACGCGCTGGCCAGTACGAAAACACCAAGAAATACGATATTTCTCACGGGCAGGGTCATTGGTCGGATGGTTCAAGAGGAGGTCGTCACTGTTCCGGGCACCCAATGCAAGTTTGCATACCCGCGACCGCTGTTACCCGTCACAGACCTATTGTTCAGCTCGCGAGTCAGCCAGTCAATGCCAAAATGCGCCGAATCCGGAATCGCAGCCGGGCCCCACCTCGCCTCTCGGCTGCCCCGACGGTACTCTTGTGAGAGGCCGTGCCTGACAGACCAACCCAACCTTTTCCGACTGAACTTC
>JBDTTO010000119.1:0-7718 GCA_039930585.1 Gemmatimonadaceae bacterium | reverse complement strand
CGAACAAACCACCGATCAGAGCAGCCGTGTTGGCCAGCACCGCTTGACGCATGAGCAAGATTCTCCGGGGCCCGATAGGGGCGTTTGGGGCGGGTGAACTCTGGAAACCAGCCAGATGATATCAACTCATCCTAAAATGCATCGCAAGGCGATTTGCCGCGACTCTGGCTGTAGAGATTGGTTTCCGATTGATTGAAAACTATATGACCGAACGAATTCGTACCCGGTTCCTTGTGGTTGGTAGCGGCGTGGCGGGATTACATGCCGCTTGGCGTGCCTCAGCGCACGGGGAAGTGATCCTGCTTACAAAGCGATCACTGTTTGACTCCGCCACGGCCTACGCCCAGGGGGGCATCGCGGCCGCACTCGGTGCCGGCGACTCCCCGGCTTTACACCGGCAAGATACGCTGGCCGCCGGTGCAGCGTTGTGTGATGCGGAGGCGGTGCAAGTGCTGGTGGACGAAGGGCCGGCCCGCGTGCGCGAACTGCAAGCCGCCGGAGCCCGCTTCGATCTCGATCCGGACGGCGATTTCAAGCTTGGCAAGGAAGCGGCCCACAGCCGCCACCGGATCGTTCACGCGCAGGGCGATCAGACTGGCGCCGAAGTCGCTCGTGCACTGGTGGCCAAGGTGCGGGAGCATCCCAACATCCGCGTGATGGAAACGGCCCGCGTGCTCGACCTGCTGCTGTTTAACGACGGCACGGGATCACAGTGCTCAGGCGTGCGCGCGTCAATTTCCGGCGACGCCATCGAAGTCGTCGCTGACGCCACGGTGCTCGCGACCGGTGGGTGCGGACAGATTTTTCGGTACACGACCAACCCGCAGGTCGCGACCGGAGACGGCTTCGCCATTGCCCACCGCGCCGGCGCACGACTGGCCGATATGGAGTTCGTCCAGTTTCACCCCACAGCGCTGGACACGGCCGAGAACCCGCTCGCACTTATTTCGGAAGCGGTTCGCGGCGAAGGCGCAATTCTGCTGAACGCGCTGGGCGAACGATTCATGCCGAAGCGCCACAAACTGGCCGAACTCGCCCCACGGGACATCGTGGCCCGCGAAATCTTCCGCGAACAGCAGGCGTCCGGCACGGTCCACCTGGACGCCCGCAAACTCGGCAAATCCTTTTTTACGAGATTTCCGGGAATCACAGCGCTCTGCCGGGCCCGCGGTATCAATCCCGCCAAGGATCTCATCCCGGTCACGCCTGCCGCCCACTACATGATGGGAGGTGTCGTGACGGATCTCGCCGGCCGATCAAGCCTGCCACGCCTCTATGCCGTTGGCGAAGTCGCGCGCACCGGCGTGCATGGCGCCAACCGCCTCGCGTCAAATTCACTGCTCGAAGGCATGGTATTTGCCGAGCGGGCGGCGCGTGATCTCATTCAGACGCCAAAACGGCTGCCGGCACCCCGCGCCGGACGCTGGAAAGTGCCGGTGCTGGAAGACCGTGGCGCCGCGCAGGTCGCCGCCGACGAAGTACGCGTGCTCATGTGGGAGCACGCGAGTATCGCCCGCACGGCGCGCGGACTTCGCAAATGTCTCGCGCGTCTGGATGAAATCGCCCCGCGCCTGCCCGTTGGCGCGACCGAAGAACAAAATCTCGTGGAAACCGCCCGACTCGTGACCGAAGCTTCTCTTTTGCGCAAGGAGTCGCGTGGCGGGCACTTCCGGAGCGATTTTCCAAAGGCTCGCCGCAAGTGGCAGGGCCGGCACATCACGTGGTAGTCACCTGGTTGCAATGACAACTCTCGAAACGCACAACGACCCAAAGCTGCACGATGCCATTCGCAAACTCGCGAAGGAACGTGGCGCAGTAATTCTCGCTCACAACTACGAACGTCCCGAAGTGCAGGACGTTGCTGACTTTGTTGGTGATTCACTTGGCCTGTCGCGCGAAGCCGCGGCGACCAATGCGAAAACGATTGTGTTCTGCGGCGTGCATTTCATGGCGGAAACTGCCGCCATCCTGTCGCCCGAAAAGAAAGTACTACTCCCCGATCTCGCGGCCGGTTGTTCGCTGGCCAGCACCATTGACGCGCAACAATTGCGTGAATGGAAAGCCGAGTATCCGGGCGCAGTGGTGGTGTCGTACGTGAACACAACGGCCGAGGTAAAAGCGGAAAGCGATTACTGCTGCACGTCGGGCAATGCGGTCGAAGTGATCAACGCAATTCCCGCCGAAACGGACATTCTTTTTCTGCCGGACATGTTTCTCGGCGCACATGTTCGTCGTGTGACCGGACGTCGCAACATTCACGTGTGGATGGGTGAGTGTCACGTCCACGCCGGTATCGATCCCGAGCATATCACGAAAACGCGCAAAGCATATCCGGGTGCCGAATTCCTGATTCATCCCGAGTGTGGTTGCGCAACGTCGGTGGTTGAAGCGATGTCAGCCGGAGATGTCGACCCGGATGGCGCACACATCCTGTCAACCGAAGGGATGATTCGTCGGCCAGCTCAGTCTGCCGCCGACACCTTTATCGTTGCAACCGAAATTGGCATCCTGCACCGCTTGCGCCGAGAGAACCCGAACAAGAAGTTCGTGGCCGCCAACGATCGCGCGCAGTGCGCGTACATGAAAGTCACAACCTTGCCCAAGGTGCTCCGCGCGCTTGAGAACATGGAGCATCAAATCACCGTCCCACCTGATATCGCCGCACGTGCCCGTCTGGCCATCGAACGCATGGTGGCAATTGGCGGCACGCCTCCCAACCGCACAGCAGTGAACGAGGATCCTGGTGAATGAGTGATTACCATCCGCCGTTGCGGCCAACCCCGCCGCACGCGCGTCCCGCAATAAAACGTCCAACAACGCCACTCAGTTCTGCTGCCATCACGCCAATTCCCACGGGCTTTCCGCTGAGCCCGGATGAATTGACGCGCGTGGTGCGTGCCGCACTCGAAGAAGATCAGGCGTTCAACGATGTGTCGACGCTCGCGACCGTGGCGTCAACGCGCAGCGTGAGCAGCGCAATTGTCGCGCGTGGCAACGGTGTGATTTGTGGCGTGCCACTCGCGATGGAAGCGTTTCGTCAGCTCGATGCGCGTTTGGCGCAACATGTTGGCGTCGAAGATGGCTCGCGCGTAAATCGTGGCACCGAAGTGTTGTGCTTGTCGGGACATGCACGCGGCATGCTTTCGGCCGAACGCGTTGCATTGAATTACATGCAGCGTTTGTCTGGCGTCGCCACACTCACTGCGCAGTTTGTTGATCTGGTGCGGGGCACGGATGTCAAAGTGCTGGACACGCGCAAAACAACGCCCGGCTGGCGGCAACTTGAGAAGTACGCCGTGCGCACGGGCGGCGGAACGAATCACCGTCTCGATTTGCAAGCCGGTGTGCTGATCAAGGACAATCACCTGGCGGCACTTGGCGGAGATATTTCGGAAGCGATCACGCGTGCACGTGCGCTCGTACCCGAAGGCACGCCGGTCGAAGTGGAATGTGATTCACTCGATCAGGTGCGCGATTCCATTGCGGCGGGTGCGGACTGGGTGTTGCTCGACAACATGACCATTGAGCAGCTCGACTCCGCCGTGAAAATGTGTCGTGGAAAAGCGATTACCGAAGCATCCGGTGGTGTCACGCTTGAAACGGTGCGTCGCATTGCCGAAACCGGTGTTGATCGCATTTCGATTGGCGCCCTCACGCACTCGGCGCCTGCACTTGATCTCGCACTTGATTTTGAGCCGGTGTAGTTCGGTCACATCAAACGACCGCAGTCCTCGCAATCTGAATCGCAATGCCCGTACGCCAACCTCCCGTTACTGATCTCGCCGTTCGCGTGCTGCTGGACAGCATTGTCGATTATGCGGGACTGTTTCCGCCGGCCAGTGTGAACATGGCCACTGCTGTGCGCAACTTTGCCCACTATCGCGCAAGCGAAAACGGCTGGATGCTGGGCCGCTTTGTTTGTCCGGCCAGCTCGCTCGAACAGTTTTCGCGTGATGCCGAGATGTATTTGCCGCGCGATGCCGGTGCGATTGGTTGGCAGATTTCGGTAACCGGTAGTGGTGATATCGCGAATGACATGGCGGCGATCGCCGCTTTCAACGAACGTCATCGTGTGTGTTTCGATGAATGCAGCGCCATTGTTGACGCGTACGAAGTCAAAGTGAACAGCGTCGAAGATGTGTATCGTGTTCACGAGCAGGTTCCTGTTACGATGCGCACGTTTATCGAAGTGCCGTTGTCGGACGATCCCACGGCAATGGTCGAAGCTGTGGCGAGCACGGGACGTCGCGCCAAAATGCGAACCGGTGGAATTACCGAAGACGCGTTTCCGCGCAGCGAACAAATTGCGCGCTTCCTGATTGCGTGCGCCCACACCGGCGTTGTGGCCAAGGCTACGGCCGGGTTGCATCATCCGTTGCGGGATGCGTATCGGCTCACGTACGAGGATGAGGCTCCGCGCGCCGTGATGTACGGGTACGTCAACGTGTTTCTCGCGACCGCGCTGGTGGGAAGTGGTGCGCCAATGCGCGACGTTGTGGCCATACTCGAAGAACGCGACGCCCGACACATCACGTTTGATGCAACGCACTGCTTTTGGTCTGGCGGCTCAAAACCATATGCACTCGATCGCGCGTTTCTCTCGCAAATGCGTGATCGTGGGCTCGTCAGCTTTGGTTCATGTTCATTTACTGAACCCGTAACGGAAACCCGCGCACTGGGGTGGTTGTGAATTCAGAGGGAATGAACTTGAGCGACGCGACGCACGATGCGGCGCTCCGCAGTTGGGTGCAGTCCGCCAACGAAGCGGGCACGGACTTTCCAATTCAGAACCTGCCGTTCGGTTCGTTTCGACGTCGCGGATCTGGCGAACACCCGCGCATCGGTGTGGCCATTGGCGACTATATCCTCGACGTATCTGCATGCCTTGCCGCAAGCCTGTTTGACAGCAACGACACTGCAGCGATTGCAGCGGCCGAACTGTGCGCGCAATCATCGCTGAATGATCTGATGGCCGGCGGACGCGCACCCGCCCGTGCGCTGCGTGTGGCCATTTCGAAACTCCTGTCCGAACAAGCCGCAAGTCATGTGCAACAGACCGCTCAGCATGCGCTCGTCGCGCAGGCGGACGCCGAACTGTATGTCCCGGCCTGCATTGGTGACTACACAGATTTCTACGCGTCGGTGCATCACGCGACCAACGTTGGTGCGCTGTTCCGTCCCGACAATCCATTGTTGCCCAACTACAAGTGGGTTCCTATCGGATATCACGGACGGGCGTCGTCGATCGTCATTTCTGACGTGCCGGTGCGACGTCCCAAGGGACAACGCAAAGGCGCCAACGACGCGGAGCCAGTGTTTGGTCCTTCGCGTTCGCTGGACTACGAATTGGAACTTGGGGTTTTCGTTGCCGGCGCGAATTCGTTGGGTGAACCAATCGCGATGGACCAGGTTGAACAGCACATGTTTGGTTTGTGCATCCTGAACGACTGGTCTGCGCGTGATGTGCAGAGTTGGGAGTACCAACCGCTTGGTCCGTTTCTCGCCAAGAACTTCTGCAGCACGATCAGCCCGTGGGTTGTGACGATGGATGCGCTCGCCCCGTTCCGCGCGCCACTCGCCGCTCGCGAAGCTGGTGATCCTGCGCCGCTGCCGTATCTCACCAATGCTGCGGATGCCGCCAATGGCGGATTCAATATCACCGTGGAAATGTGGTTGCGATCAGCCGCCATGCGGTCGGCCGGTGAACCTGCCGTACGCATCACTCAGGCAAGCGCGCTCGACCTGTACTGGACATTTGGACAGATGCTTGCGCACCATGCCAGCAACGGCTGCAACATGCGTCCCGGTGATTTGTTGGGCAGCGGCACGATTTCCGGTCCGTTGCCAACCAATCGCGGTTGTTTGCTGGAGCTCACGCGACGCGGCGCCGAACCGGTGAAATTGCCAAACGGTGATACACGCGCGTTTCTCGAAGACGGCGACGAAGTTACACTGCGCGCGTACGCTGAACGTGCTGGTGCCGTACGCATCGGTTTCGGTGAGTGCCGGGGAATAATCACACCAGCCGTGTAAACGTGTCATGAACGATTTGCTGGCGGCACGTTCACAGATGGCGATGTCGCTGGCGTTCCACATTGTATTTGCGGTTGTAGGTATTGGCATGCCCGCGTTGATGGTGATTTCAGAGTGGCGCTGGTATCGCACGCGCGATCCCGTGCTGCTCGATCTCGCGCAGCGCTGGGCGAAAGGCACGGCGATCATGTTCGCCGTTGGCGCCGTTTCTGGCACGGTGTTGTCATTCGAACTGGGATTGTTGTGGCCCACGTTCATGCAACACGCCGGCCCCGTAGTGAGCATGCCGTTTTCGCTCGAAGGTTTTGCATTCTTCACGGAAGCCATCTTCCTTGGCATCTACTTGTACGCGTGGAATCGCGTGTCGGCCAAAGCGCATATTGCGGCCGGTGTGGTGGTCGCAATCAGCGGCGCGTTGTCGGGCGCGTTTGTCGTGTGCGCGAACTCGTGGATGAACGCTCCCACAGGATTCACGATCACGAACGGTATCGTGACCGACGTGCAACCCATGGCAGCAATGTTCAATGCTGCGGCGCCGGCGGAAGTGCTGCACATGATGTTGGCGGCATACGCGGCAACAGGCGTGATGGTCGCAGGCATTCACGCATACGCGCTGCTGCGCGGAAGTTTGCGACCGGCGTTTCATCGGGCGGCGACGCAAACCGCGTTGTTCGTCGCGGTTCCGGCAATGTTACTCCAGCCAATTTCCGGTGATTTTTCCGCGCGCGATGTTGCAAAGCGGCAGCCGGTCAAGTTCGCGGCATTGGACGCACACTTGCACACAGGCCCTGCCGCGCTGGTGATTGGTGGTTGGGTTAATGAGCAGTCACTCGAAACGCGCGGCGCCATCGAAATTCCCGGCGGAATTTCGGCATTTCTGCACTTCGATTCTAAAGCAGTTGTACCGGGGCTCGATGCAGTTCCCGCAAGCGATCGCCCGCCCGCAGGCATTGTACACATTGCATTCCAGGTGATGGTCGGATGCGGAACCTTGCTCGCGTTTATCGGCGCATGGAGTGTTTTTCGCGCCTGGCGTCGGCGGCGCGGACATGGTGTCGCGTTGCCCGATGATCGACGGTTTTTGACTGCACTGGTTGTCGTCGCGCCACTTGGGTTTGTCGCAATCGAAGCCGGTTGGACTGTGACCGAAGTGGGCCGTCAGCCGTGGGTCGTGCAGGGAATGTTGCGCACCACCGAAGCTGTTACGCCAATGCCAGGTTTGGTCATTCCATTCGTTGCCTTCACGTTGTTGTACATCGCTCTTGCCGCGATGGTGGTGTTTTTGCTGTGGCGACAGATTCTCAAAACCGGTGTCACGCCGCTTCGGAGCGGTGTGTCACCTTCTGTCTCAGCAACCACTGAACACAACCTGCGCCAATGATTTTCACGCTGCCAAATCTCGTGGCGGGCACGATGGTGTTGTCCATTACGGCGTACGTGTTATTGGCGGGCGCAGACTTTGGCGGCGGTGTGTGGGACTTGTTTTCACGCGGATCGCGCAAGGATGCGCAACGCGCGCTGATTGCCGATGCGATCGGTCCGGTGTGGGAAGCCAATCACGTGTGGCTGATTCTCGTGGTCGTGATGTTGTTCAGCTGTTTTCCGCGGGCGTTTGCGCATCTGTCAACTGAATTACACATCCCGCTCACGCTGATGCTGTTTGGCGTGGTATTGCGCGGCTCGGC
>JBDTTO010000118.1:0-7756 GCA_039930585.1 Gemmatimonadaceae bacterium | reverse complement strand
CGGTTTCATGAGCGCTTCCGGTCAGGCGTTGACGAGTGCGACCAACGGAAAGTCGACCACTGTCTGCGCAACGTTGTTCAGATAGTTCGTGAACACGTTGAGTCCGACGTGCGCCACCACTTCGACGATCTCGGAATCGCTCAGCCCAGCCGCGCGTGCATCGGCCAGAGCTTCGTCAGAAATGTGCCCGCGTGTTTCAACAATCACGGTTGCGAGCGCAATGGCAGCACTGGTCTTTGCATCTGTGCCACGGCCCCAGCGTGCGGCATCCATTTCATCTGCCGTGAGCCCGTGCATTTGACCAATGGCCGTGTGCGCAGACAAACAGTAGTCACAGCCATTCGCTTGAGCGACAGCAACAGCAATCTGCTCGCCAGTGCGTCCACCAAGCGGGCCGCCACCAAGATTCTGGAAGTATGCGACCATCGCTCCAACGGTCGCCGTCGATTGAGCAGCTGTGGCGAAAAGGTTTGCAACTCGTCCAAGCATTTTGCGGGCACCGGCAAGATGTGTTGCGGTTGCGCCCTGCGCAGCGTCAACGTCGATCGGATTAATGCGTGACATGAAGAACTCCTGAAAGGGTGAGCCGGAAATGTACCGAACGATCGGTACAACGCAAGTCCCCCTCAAAAATTCATCGCGCCAGGTTCAATTGAGCCTCTACTTCTCGGCAGAGAGCAGCGTTTTCGGCAACTGGCGAATCGCCCGTCCAAACAGCGCGGTGTCGCCCATTGCATGCGCCAGAATCAACGCGCCCTCAATCTGCATAACCGCATCCTCGGCTCTGGAATGCGCCACACGTTTCGTCATTCCGCCATCTACAAGCGCGAGTGCAATTGCATCGATCCACGCTTCGAAAATCGTGGCCAATCGCTGCCGAAATCGATGTAAGCTGGTGCCGAGTACGAGGTTGCCAAGTACGCATGATTCGCGACCACCTACATAAAATTCGTCGAGCGTGTCGACCATATCCTGCAGTCGCGTGTCCACCGCTCCCGGTGCACGAAGTGGCACAAAAAGCACCGCCTCCAGCGTCTCATGCAGGTGATCGAGCACCGCTCGCACCATGTCATCTTTCCCCTCGGGGAAATAATGGTAGAGACTGGATTTGCCGAGTCCGGTGGCCTTGGAGAGTTCGGCCAGTGAGGCGCCATCATAGCCGGACTTTCGTATTACGAGCATCAGTCGCTCGATGACTTCATCGCGGGACAGCAGGGCTGGCGGCATCTTCGGAGTTCAGCTTGCGAGTGGGGACGTTTGTACCGATCAGTACAATATCGCAAGTTCGGGTCTTTACCGCTACGGCACCGTTGGCGCGAGACATTTGCTACCGAAGATCCCGCTTCAAAAAGAGTTGATCACGTAGCGGAATCCCGTCCACCATCGCGTCTTCCGGATATCCGGTTGTCGGTCCAAACGCATCGCGTACAACATGATCCATGCGAAAACCGCGGCGCTGATAAAAACGCAGATTTCCAATGTCCGCCGTGGCAGTCGATACAATCACCGACAGCGCATCGTGTTCATCGCAATAGGCGATAGCCGCATCAACCAGGATCACTCCAATGCCTTCACCGCGACGTGTGGCGCGCACCGAGAGACTCTTGATTTCAAACACACGCGCATCGTCGGTGTCGACAACCTGCACATGCCCCACAATGTCGTCATTGTCGCGTGCAATGATCACGAGGCCCCGGGCCAGGTATCCGGAGATTTGCGTCAGGGAGTCGTCCGCGAGCGCGAACAGCGGGAGCAGCCTGGTGCGATCGCCCTGATACACTTCGGTGCGGATCACCAGAGTGCTCCGCGAGCATGCGCATACAAACTGCGCAACGATAGAGACAAAAATTTCATGTCTATCCCTGTTTCAAAGCGTCAAACGGGCCACGCAAAAGCAGCGCGCCGTACACAAGCGCAAAAATCATCGCTGGTCCGACAATCAACCATAACAATGGCGATGCGCCCGCAGCCAGCGCCGGTTTTAAAACACCGAGCGCGGTGACGACGAACAGTAAAACATTCGAGTACACAACCGGCCGCCCGTAAATGCCGCCAAGTATTGCGTTGCGCGCCTGCCAATTCATTGCAGCAAGCGCAAGCCACGCGCCGGCAATGAGTTGCCCGAGCCACACGGCGGACAAAGGGAAGGAAGGAATGACGAGTGGCAGAATCGTGTCTGCGCCAAACAACATGACAAGACCCAAAACGCCGAGGTACGAAGCGCTAGCGCGCGAAACGAAAGATGAGATCATAAGTAGCAGGCCTATGCCGAACGACGTGAAATAGTTTCAACGTGAGCCCGGCGCCTGCGAATATCAGTGCGGAGCCTGACCTACCGGCGCGCTCAATCGCCCCGAGACTGAGAGGCTTGGTCCGCCACCGAATTCGCTTGCCACTGTAGCTGCGATGGTGAACTCCACTCGACCGCCCGACGCGCAATTCAATTTCTGAAACGTGATCGAGCCACTCGATAACAAACGGTTCGTGGAAAGTTCGTTCGATCCATCCACAATAAACAGATCGGCGTTCTTTGGTTGGCCGAAGATGAACTCGTTTGGAAAAGCGAGCGGTGTTCCGATTTTCACGTCGGCGACCACTGCGGTAAGCAACCAGCCGTTGTCTGTTGGACCCGATCCAAAAAATTCAACATGCACCGCTGGCGTCGCAATGAAACCTTGCTCCCAGGGGCCGCACCACACATACAGCTGTGTACCGTTCGCGAATGTTACCTTCGATTGATCGGGACGTGTGAACACCAGCGAATTTTCGTTTGTGATGTTCCCAATTGGATTGGCAGGATTGTCATCACCACAGGCCGTCGCGAGCGACAGGCATGCCAAGAAGACAAGTGCAATACGGTGTTTGGATCCGGTCATAAAACCTCGAATGCGAAGTGATCAATGTGGGACCCGGTGTCCTTGCTTCTGTGCCCTGTAACGCGTAGAAACTCACGCCTTCAGTCGCGACACCCAGCGTTCATCCAACCACGCAAACATCGCAATGCCACACGCGTATGCCACGAGATCACGCCAATCAAATCCACTGCCCAGCACAAGCGCGCCCATTCGCGTCGCACGAAGCTGATCCAACGCTGGTGTGTGCCAGAGTTGGCTGAATTCAACTGCATAACAAATGCACAGCGCGCCGATGTACCGCGTCATGGGCCTTTGACGAGGCATCAATGTGCTGATGCCGGCAGCAATCATGGTGGCCCACAGTGCATCGCCCAGGCTGTCGCGAACGCGCGCATTCAGCAGCGCACCGCGAAAGTGTACTCCCAATCCAACTAGCAGTACCGCGCCGGTAAGCGCGGCGTACTTCAGCCGGCGGCTGGTGGTTGGTGGCATGAAAGGGAGTATCGCACGGTCACTTGACTTGAGGTGTAATAGGTGACATGGTGCACCTGTGTTGCTACCCTTTGCCATCTCGCTCAAACCTGGGGAATCCCCGTACCGGCAGGTCGTTTACGCCGCGACGAAGGCTGTCGTATCCGGCGAACTGGCCGCCGGCGCGCCATTCCCGTCGGTGCGCGAATTGAGCCAGGCGCTTCGCATCAGTCCGAACACGGCCCAAAAAGTGGTCGCTGAGCTCGTCCGCGACGGAATCCTCGAAGTTCGGCCCGGGATCGGCACGTTCGTCACTGAGCGTCGCCAGGCTTCATCGCTTGAACGCCAAACGTTGCTCTCAAGTGAAGTCGAGCAGTTGATCGTCGAAGCAAAGCGTTTGGGTCTCACAAAAACAGATGTTGTCGACGCTGTCATCGCCCGCTGGATCGCGCTGTTCGAAGACGAGCGTGATGCACAATGAATTTCCGTCCAATGATCCCACAGGCCACGCCATGAACGTCAATATGAACGTCATTGATATCCAGCGACTGACGTACCAATACGGTCGTACGGTAGCGCTCCGCGAAGTAGATCTCACCGTTCCAAAAGGCGCGCTCTACGCGCTGCTCGGTCCGAACGGTTCGGGGAAAACAACACTGCTGCGATGCCTGATGGGATTAAACCGGGCGCACAGTGGGCGTGCATCGATACTCGGCGTTGACGTCACCGCATTAACTCCGAATGTGCGAAGTCGCATCGGGTATGTAGCAGAGGGGCAGGCGTTGCCGGGTGGAATGCGATTGCGCGAGATCGAGACGTATCTCTCGCCGCTGTACGACGGACGCTGGGATACCGCACTCGCATCAACGTTGCGTGAACGATTCGCGCTTGATCCGTCGCGAAAAATTCGCACGCTGTCGCGCGGCGAACAGATGAAGGCGGCGCTGTTGTGCGCGCTGGCACCGCGGCCGGAACTGCTTGTGATGGATGAACCATTCACCGGCATGGATGCGTTGGTGAAAGATGAGTTGATTGGCGGTTTGCTTGAATCAGCGAGCAGTGAAGGATCAACGGTTCTGCTCTGTTCGCATGACATCGGCGAACTGGAACTGCTGGCCGATCATGTTGGATTTCTTCAGAGGGGCCAACTTCGCTTTTCAGAATCGATGGATAGTCTGCGCAATCGATTCAGACACGTTGAGGTGACGCGCACCATTCCTGCTGAAACGAAAAACACCGAACGAGACGTACCACGCGAGTGGCTGTCCGTTGAGCAATCCGGACACCGAATGACATTTGTGCATTCGGCAACAACAGCGCTTACCGATCCGCAGCTGACAACCGAACAGCTCATGACGCATCACGTCATGGCGCATCTCGACGGCGTGCTGCGCGTTGATGTTCGTGACGCAACGCTCCGCGAAATATTTGTCGCGCTCGCGAAACAACCCAATGATCAACGTGCGCCGATGTCGGCGCGGGAGATGGCCGCATGAGGTGGATTGCGCAAGTTGGTCACGTGGCAAGAAAAGACGTCCGTCAAACGTGGGGGATGTTCGCGTTGTATGTAATTGCCATTGCGGTAGCGACGGGCGGGATGGTGAAGAAGGTTGCCTTCGGCCCTGTCGCCACTGAATCCGGTATGACGCTTGGAATGCCAGAAACTTTTGTTGTAGCCGTTCCCTTCGCACTCGTGCTCATCGCAACGTTCACCACAGCTACGCTTGTACAGTTGGACTCGCCCACACGACCCAATGCGTTGTGGGCCACGCGTCCGTTGTCATCGTCGGCGGTGTTGACATCGAAACTTCTGCTGAGCATTGGCGGGCTTCTTGGCGCCGCATTAATCGGTACCGCCATCGCACTCAGGACCATCGATACCAGCGCACTCACGATGACGCGCATTCTGCTCAATGCCACACTTTCGAGTGTGGAGTGCGCACTGGCGGTCCTCGTCGTTAGCGCGCTCACGAGCGACATGCGCGAATTCATCGGCACCCTCACGACCATCGTCGTTGGCCTCGTTCTGTTCTACGTGTCCAGCGGCGAATTTCTGATTGCGCTGCCAACGGCCTTCAGCGCGACGCTGGCCGCATTCGGCGTGGGCAGTGGACTCTGGTTCGTGATCAAGTTGTATCGCACGCATGAGCGTCAACGACAAACCTGGATTGTTGGTACTACTATCGCGGCTGTGTTGATGTTTTCGGCTTTTATGACGCCCGATCCGAAGCCGATTGTCCCAACGGTGAATTCGGCTGCCGCAATTCAGATCGAGCCGACGAATCCGAGCGAATGGGTCTCCGGAATTCACTTGCCGATGAAGGTTCGCGCGACACCCGTCGCTGATTCAGTGCGGTTGTCATTTCATCCAGACACAGTCTCAGTGCGTCTCAATAACAACTTCACGTTGCAACCAGACACGAGGAGCTATTCGGTCACGGTTGCTGGCGGCGCACTGCCGTGGCTTGGACGCGAAGTTCGATGGATCAACGTCGATTCCACGTTGCTTGAATGGCCGTCCACGTTCACCGCTGAACCCTCGCCGTGGGACCGTGACTCAATTGCGAAGCACGGAGCGCGATCAATCAGAGTGAGTGGTGTTATGACTGTTTCGAGATCACGCGTGGTCGCCAGTCTGCCGCTGCACGAGAACTCCGATTTCGTTAGCGATGGTCGTCGTGTGGCGTTGTACGGAAGCGGCGATGCAATCTCGATCGATCCAGCGTCTTCGGCCCAAGTGTACATCCAATTATCTGCGGTCGAGCGTCCGAGCATGATTCCGCAACCTGAAAATCATTTGAGCGAACGTGGCAATCTGCAATTCGCGCTCGTGAACGAGCGGCGCGGCGAAGCGATGTTTATCGACGCGATGGGCAGCGCATCGGAAAGCACCGGCGCTGCCGTACTTCCACAAGTCTCTATAGCCACGTCGTTTGTCGGATTTTCTACGATCACTTCATACTCGCCGAGAGGGCGCGTTCCAAGAGATTCGGCTTGGTACAAAGACGCACGACTTGTTGTTATTGAATGGATCGTCGTTGGCAATTACCGCACGTCAGCCGAAGCCACCGTGCCGTAGCGTGCGGGTTGTATCAGCCCGGGTCCTTCTGCAAAATTTTCAACAAGCGATATGTCCTATCCGACGCATCCGCCATCGGATTCAGAACCGGTGTGCTCACCACCGAAATGACATACGTAAATCCGGCTTCATATTCGAAACCGGCAATATGGTCGTAGAACAACGTCCACGCGGTGTCTGGCAACGTACGCACTCGATAACACTGCTGCTCAAACGATCCCGTGCAATTCACTCGCGCGGCAGCCACTTGAAGCGTGAGGCGAGTTTCCGTTGGTCCGTCAAGTCCGTTGCAAGCCGTAACTGCGCCGAACGTCACGCCAAGGACTGCGACAACCGATTTCAATTTGCGCGGCAAGAAATTGTAATTACGAATCGTCAACATACAGTCTCCTCAAGTGGTTGTGACTGAATCAACTGTCGGCGCTTCGCTTGCGTCACTGCATGTGTTCTATCGCACAGCAGTGACGCAGCAACACAACAAAAAACCCGAACGACAAGTTACTCGTTCGGGTTTGCATTTTGTGAAGCCAGCCAGATCGCGATCAGGCCTTCCGGCGACGACGGCGAGCCGCTCCAAACACTGCCGCCAAACCAGCCGCCATCAGCGCATACGTGCTCGGCTCTGGAACCGTCGAGATTCCAAGGCCACCGCCATCAAACTGAATGCCTGATTCAACCGTGTTGCGATCCGAGAAGAAAATGTCAACGCGATCGCCAGCGTTCCAATTCACCATCGACGAGCTGAAACTCCCCATCGCTTTCACGCCGCCGTTATCAACCTTGAGCTGACCGTTCACGAAGAGCCACGCATCATCATCAGCGCCCAGTGACCACATGGCCGAACCGGTGTTGGTGGCGTAGCCCGTAAACAACGCCGAGCGTTGATACGTCGAATTGTTGGATTCGCCGACCGGGAACCAGCCGCCACCCGTGTTGAAGCTGGCATTGGCCGCCGTTCCATACGAAGTACTGCCGTCGCTGGCGACTGCGCCGCCCAATCCGCCAACTGTCCACCACGCCAACTCTCCACCCGAACCAACGCTGCTGATGTTGTTCACGCCGCCGTACGCGGCGCCGCCAGCCGACAGCGTGGGGCGGTTATTGCCGTTGAGGAGCGCATTCACCCAGCCGGTCTGCAGTCCACTGCAGCAGCCGTCGGATGGACCATTGTGGTCGACGCTCGTGTTGACGTTGATGCGGTACAAATTCACCGCCCACTGCGCGTTCGCGCTGAAAGGGGCGACGACGGCAACAGTCGCGGCCAGGGCAAAACGGGAAAGACGTTTCATAAAACTCCAGGGTGCAGGATGCCATCCCCGCGTTGCAGGATCAGTGCCGGATATCCGAAGTT
>JBDTTO010000117.1:0-7757 GCA_039930585.1 Gemmatimonadaceae bacterium | reverse complement strand
AGGGTGTTTCCACGGGTAAAAAGGGCAAATCCGCCAAAAGCGCGAAGCCGCCAAGGAAGCAGGTCTCCATCGAAGCGGCGATCAAAGCCGAAGTAAAGGCCGAGGTGATCGAACCATCAGTCGAAATAGCGCCCGCGATCGCGGTTGCCGATTTGCCGCCGGCCGAGTTGCCTGCGCACGCGATTTCGTTGCTGTTGCGTGGAGCTCACCGCTCGCCGCACGCAATCCTCGGAGCACACGCAGCTCAGCACAACGGAGAAAGTGGTGTGGTTATCCGCGCCATGTTTCCGACCGCCGTCACTGTTGGAGTAGTGCTGCCTGAGTCGCACGGTGATTCCGTGACAATGGAAGACCATGAGAACGGCTTGCACACAGTGTTTCTGCCTGGGCTGACACTGCCAATTCGTTATCGCTTGCGCATTTCGCAAAGTGATGGGGGCGCGATTGATCGCGACGATCCATATCGCTTTCTGCCGACCGTTGGTGAAATCGATCTGCACCTGTTTGGCGAAGGACGACATCTGCGCCTCTGGGAAAAACTTGGCGCGCATCCACGCGTGATGGATGGTGTTGCCGGAACGGCGTTCGCGGTGTGGGCGCCAAACGCAACGCGCGTTTCGCTTATCGGGTCGTTCAATGCGTGGGACACGCGCGTGCATCCAATGCGCGCGCTGGGCGGAAGCGGAGTGTGGGAATTGTTTGTACCGGGTGTTGGTGCAAACGCTCTCTACAAATACGAGATCGCATCACCCACCGGCGCATTGCGTGTAAAGACCGATCCGATGGCGTTTCAGATGGAATTGTCGTCGGGCCACGCGTCTGTCGTTGTGCCAACCGGCACGTATAGCTGGAACGACGGTGATTGGTTGGCGCGTCGCGCGGAAGGCGATCCACTTCGCGAGCCGATGCTTGTGTACGAAGTGCATCTGGCATCGTGGGCCCGCGTGCCGGAAGAAAACAATCGCATGTTATCGTATCGCGAAATTGCACCACGTCTGGCCGAACACGTAAAAAAACTCGGGTTCACGCACATCGAGTTGCTGCCAGTGCTTGAACATCCCTTTGGCGGATCGTGGGGATATCAGGTAAGCGGCTACTATGCGCCGACGTCGCGTCACGGTTCGCCGGATGATTTTCGCTTCTTTGTCGACACGATGCACGCAGCCGGCATTGGTGTGTTGCTGGATTGGGTACCCGCACACTTTCCGAAAGACGATTGGGCGATGCGTCGTTTTGACGGAACGGCGTGTTACGAACACGAAGATCCGCGCCTGGGTGAACATCCCGAATGGGGCACGCTGATCTTCAATTATGGCCGTCACGAAGTTCGCAATTTCCTCATGGCCAACGCGCTATTCTGGATCGAGGAATTTCACATTGACGGACTGCGCGTCGATGCCGTCGCATCAATGTTGTATCTCGACTACGGACGCGAAGCCGGGCAGTGGATGCGCAACAAGTTTGGCGGCCGTGAAAATCTGGACGCGGTGTCATTCCTGAAGCAGCTCAACTACACGGTGAATCAGTTGCATCGCGGCGTGTCGATGATTGCGGAAGAAAGCACGACCTGGCCGCGCGTGACGCATCCCATTGTCGAAGGTGGACTTGGTTTCACGTTCAAGTGGAACATGGGCTGGATGCACGACACCCTGGACTACTTCCGTGTTGATCCATTCTTCCGGAAGGGCGCACACGACAAGCTGACATTTGCGATGATGTACGAATACAGCGAACACTTTGTGAACCCGCTGTCGCACGACGAAGTCGTACATCTCAAAAAATCACTGCTCGAAAAAATGCCGGGGGACACCTGGCAGAAACTCGCGAATCTTCGCGCACTTATTGCGTACTCAATTACGCGCCCGGGAAAATCGTTGTTCTTCATGGGCACGGAAATTGGCGTTCACCGTGAGTGGAATCATGACATCAGTCTCGACTGGCATTTGCTGAATGATCCACGTCGGCAGGGACTGATGGATTTTGTTGCGGAGTTAGGTGCGTTGTATCGAGAACACTCGTGTTTCTGGCGTCGCGACATCGAACCCGCAGGATTTTCGTGGGTCGACGTTGGTGACAAGGAACAATCGGTGCTTTCGTACACGCGCTGGGATGGTAACGATCACGCCGTAATCATCCTCAACCTCACCCCAGTTCCGCGCGAAGGTTATCGCGTCGGATCTGCGGCCGCCGGCACATATCGCGTAGCGCTCTGCAGCGATGACGAACGGTTTGGCGGCAGCGGATTCAACACCGCGTCCGTCATCGAAACAGAAGCGACGCCGTATCACGGATTCTCGCACTCCATGACGCTTTCGCTGCCGCCACTATCGGACATGATTCTCCGGCCCGATTCGTCAAGCGAATTGCCGGAAGGCGCGCCCGATGCCAATCGCACGTTCGAAGAAATCGCGCGCGACACGGCGATGCTTGCTCAAGCCGCGCTCAACGAAACTGACTCGCGCCAGAAAAAGAACGGCCGCAAACCTCGCAAGAACGCCGAATGAAAACGCGCGATATGGTGATGGGAGTTGTTTCGGTTCTGACGGCAGCCGGATGTGTTCGACTTGGGTTCTGGCAACTACATCGGCTTGAAGAACGGCGCGCAAAAAACGCGCTTGTCTCAACGCAAACCGCCGAATCGGCAACCAACATTGCCGACGTTCGCATGCAGGACACATCCAAATTGCACTGGCGCCGGCTCAAGTTTCGTGGCGTTCCCGATTACCAACGCGAAAACGTACTCTCGTCGCGTTCGCAAAACGGATCAGTCGGCGTACAGGTTGTCACCGCAGTTCGACCGATCGACAATAGTTGGCCCGACACCTCGGTACTCGTGATTCGCGGTTGGATGGTCGCACCCGACGGCCGCGCCTACACGCGCGCAACCACACAGGAAGGCGAGACGCTGGACGTCGATGGGCTCATCACGGAATTCCCACCGGCGGGCAAAGGCGCGGTGCGTATGCCTTCAGCCCCAATTGCATTTCGTTGGCTCGATCGAGATACACTGTCGAAAGAAGCGGGCGTACCGCTCGCGCCATTTGTGCTGCTGCAGCTTGGCGATACGGTGCAGCGCGACGTGACGAAAATTGTGCGTATTCCTCCGCCAAGTTTGAGCGAAGGCCCGCACAAGTCATACGCAGTGCAGTGGTTCACGTTCGCATTGGTAGCGTTGGGCGGATACGGCGCGTACCTGGTATCGCAACGCGAAAAAGAACGCGGCACGTAGGCTGGCGCGTTCTTTTCGTTGGCACAATTGAGTTGTAGCAAAACCGGGCGAGCGTTATTCCGTTCCGAAATCCACCACTGCGGTCGCAGTTCGAAACATGATGGTCAGGTCGGTGCGCAGCGAACACGTGCGCACGTACTCCAACTCGACCTCAGCGCGCCTGGGATACTTGAGGCGGTGCCGACCATTAACCGCCCATGCGCCGGTCAGCCCAGGCCGCACTGAGAGCAGGGTGAGCACCGAACCAGCGTAATGGTGCAACTCTTCGGCGATCAGCGGGCGCGGGCCCACAATCGACATGTCTCCTCTGAAGACATTCCACAGCTGGGGGAGCTCATCAATGCTGGTTTGCCGAAGGAAGCGGCCAACGGGTGTCACGCGTGGATCGCTGTGCTCGGGCAGTTTGTAACCGTTCTTGCGATACGACTCGTGCATGGCCGGATCGCTACGCAACCGCTCCTCGGCATCAGCTGCCATGGTGCGAATCTTCCAGCAGCGAAAACGCTGTCCGCCACGACCAACTCGCTCGTGGCCAAAGAACGCATTACCCGAGCTGGAAAAGCGAACCGCCAGCGCGGCGATTGCGATAACGGGGGCGGCCACCACAAGTGCCGATGCGGAAGCGACAACATCGAACGCGCGTTTCAATAGATTTTGCACGCCATGGTTGCGCACAACGGCCAGCTGAATGAGCGGGTGTTCGCCTTCCCAAACGATGACTGGGTCGTGCTGGCTTGGAACGGGCGCCGGCATCACTACCAGCAAACGGCACGCGACAGTGACGGCGATTTCGCCAAGTTCGTCCATCGCCGAGCGTCGAATGGGGCCGGCGACGAGAAGTGTGTCGGCACGATGTTCGGCTATGAGCTCACAGATTGAGCTGCGCGGTACGAGGTCGTCGTCCGCATCAATCGAAACAACTGCCACCACATCAAAGCGGGATCGCGAACCCACCGCCGGATGTTCAAGAGCGCGAGGTACGTCGGCCATGACACCGACAACAACTGCGCGGTACGGCGCACTTGAAAGCCCGGAAGATTTTTCGGGCGGATTCAGAACTGTATTGTTGTAGCTTTTGTTGCCGAAGTGGCCCGCTTGGTTGTTCGTAAGGGTCACGTTAGAAACCGAAGGGTTTGGACAACGCAAGCTGTGCAGTTGCCACGGCAATGATTGTTGTAGAACGTACTAGCCTGTCACAACCCGTACAAGCTGGAATATCACATAAATTCCACTTCGGGACTCTCACCCTGTGACACGCCGCACACGCTTCTACCGACTGGGCGTTCCTGATTTTCTCATTACACGACGGGCAAAAAAGGGTGCCAACATTTCAGTCGAATTCTCCGGCGCGGATGCACTCATTACCTGAGGGCGTGCGTGTTGCGTTAGTGCATGAATGGCTCGTGGTACCTGCTGGATCAGAGCAAGTTTTGCGGGAAATGAAAGTCGTCCTTCCTCATGCCGACATGTTTTGCCTGGTCGACAAACTCACGCCTGGCGACCGCGAGGCCCTGGGTGTTGGGCGTCCGACTACATCATTTCTGCAGAACATTCCGGGCGTCGCTCGTCATTACCGATCGATGCTGCCGCTCATGCCGACGGCAATTGAGCACCTCGATGTTCACGATTACGACATTGTAATTTCCAACTCACATGCGGTTGCAAAAGGCGTACGCGTGCGACCTGGTGCACTGCACATTTGTTACTGCCATTCGCCAATGCGATACGCATGGGATCTTCGTGATCAATATCTCGAAGAGGCTGGGCTCAGTCGCGGCGTCAAGGGTTGGATGGCTGGTCAAATGCTTGATCGCCTGAAATCGTGGGACAGCAAAACGTCAAAACGTGTCGGGCACTTTGTCACGAATTCAAAATTTATTGCGGATCGCATTCAACGGTCGTACGGCCGATCAAGCACGGTGATCAATCCGCCAGTCGACACGAACTACTACTCGGTCGAGGGCAATCGAAACGCGAGCTACATCACAGCGTCGCGCATGGTGAGCTACAAGCGAATCCCGGCCATTGTCGAAGCATTTCGGGAGCTGCCTGATCGCGAGCTGATTGTGATTGGCGACGGACCCGATCGCGAGCGCGTCTCGGCGGTTGCGGGACCGAACGTAAAATTGATGGGATGGCAACCGCGCGAGGTACTGCGCGAACAGTTACGACAGTCCCGCGCGTTCATTTTTGCGGCAGAAGAAGACTTCGGAATTCTGCCTGTCGAGGCACAGGCGTGCGGCACGCCGGTGATTGCATTCGGACGCGGGGGCGCACTCGAAACAGTGGTTGATACCGGTCCAAATCGCACAGGCGCATTCTTTTCGGAAGCGACACCTTCGGCGATCGCGGCGGCGGTCCGCACATTTGAAGCAGGGCCCGCGCCAACGGCCGAAGCCTGTCGCGCCAATGCCGAGAAATTTTCAGTCGAACGATTTCGACGTGAGTTTCAGGAATACGTGGCTCAAGCCTGGAATGCGCATCGATCCGGAAACGCGATCTGATCTACGACCGCGTTTACAACTTCATTTGACGAGACGCGCGAGAGGCAAAGGTTTTTTGCGCATTCCGCATAACCACTGCCGTCATAACATGGCGCGCATGGTAAATCCGAAGCTTTGCTCAGGACAATTGCGTTCGCGCCGTTCGGAATTCGCTCTCTCGGAACCGTTGGACCAAACAACGCGACCGTTGGCCGATTGAGCAGCAACGCGAGGTGCAGCGTTCCCGAATCGTGCGTGACCACAACGTGTGCAGCATTGATGAGTGCCGTTAGTTCAAGCAGCGATGTGCGACCGGTAAGATCAACGGCGCCGGCTTCCGCGCACGCAACGCCTTCTTGTTGATCGGAGGAGCTGCCAACTGCCGCGACTCGATATCCGCGCGCAACGAGTGCACGAACAGCGGTGGTCCAATCCGCAATGGGCCATCGACGCAGCGGATCATCACGCAGCACGTTGCGACCGCCGCCGGGCGCGATAACAACGAGTGCGCCGTTTCCGTCCAGCGTCGGTGCAGCGGGCAGTTTGTCCGTTTGCAGCGTGGCATATTCCGGCACAGAATCACCCGCACCATTGTCGATCAGTCGCAAGTACTCGGCGCCGTGCCAATGCTCTGGACGAGGCGCGAGATTGTCCGCAAAACGACGAGTGGCCTTTGCACCATCGGCCCAGCCCAGAGTCGCGTATCGCGCATCGGTGTGTGCGATCAGTGCCAGATCGTAGCCGCGGCCGACAGCGCGCCACGTGCGGGCGATGGTGCGAATGCCCGAGATTTTGCCTTGCTTGAAGAGGGCATTTTCGTTCACGCCGACTACTCGACTCACGCCATCAAAAAGTCTGACGAGTGGTGCGACGCCTTCACCGACGACCCAGGTAATTTCGGCCTGAGGTTGGCGAGCACGAATGGCCGGCACCAGTGTAGACGCCATGATGACGTCGCCCAGGGCCGCGAGTTTGACAATCAGAACGCGCTCCGTCACCTTCACATTCTACCCACCGGTTCTTCATACATCATGCATCGATTCGCGTTATCTCTGGTGTCGCTTGCTCTCGTGGCTTCCAGTCTAAGCGCGCAGCAGTCATCGATGCCAGCACAAAATCCAACGGGCGCTCCGCTAACAACTGTCGCGTTGCAGATTGGCGACGTGCTGCGCATCTATGTGTGGCGCGAGCCCACGCTGACCGGGGATTTCCCGGTTGACCAGTATGGAATGATAACGCTGCCGATGCTGGGCGCGCGCAAGGCCGACGGAGTGCCGTGGACCGCCTTGCGCGATTCGCTTCTCGCTGGATTCCAGCGCCAGGTCAAAACCGACGCGATCACTCTCACACCACTGCGTCGTGTGTATGTGTTGGGATCGGTTCTGCGTCCTGGTCTGTACATGCTCGATCCCACGTTCGGACTGCAAGGCGCAGTTTCGCTTGCCGGCGGCGCAGGTCCGGATGGCGATCTGGATCACATTCGCGTGCTGCGCGATGGCGCGGTGGTAGTGGATCGCATCTCCGTGAAGAAGGCCGTGTCGCAATTTGAAGTACGTTCGGGCGATCAGGTGTTTGTCGAACGGCGCGGATGGTTTGATCGCAATAGCACACTGTTGCTGACGTCCGTGATTTCTTTAGCCGGCATCGTCGTTTCGCTCGCGTCACGCAACTAGCAGCATCAAGCGCGCATGTCGCGCTCACATTCTGACGCGCGAAAAATTACCAGCCGCGCACGCTGAACACAGTGCGCAAATTGAACGCATCTTTGTTCTGCACGAGATTGCGATTCAGTTCATACGTTGCCGTCGCGGACAATCCAAACTCGCGCGCGCCATAAAAACGAACTGCTTCACCACCGGCCGACCACATTACATCCGGATGCGTGTTCGGGCTCGCGTCTGCCATGCTGGGCAACCAATCAAGTCGCAGGCTCCGTTCGAGCGTTATCGAATTGCGTCCGTGCTCGTTAAAGCGGTCAAAGCCGAGGCGCCAACCGGCACCACCGTACGCTACTGCCGAGCCGAGAAACAGTCCGTTGTTTGTGT
>JBDTTO010000116.1:0-7827 GCA_039930585.1 Gemmatimonadaceae bacterium | reverse complement strand
GCGCCCGTTAGCAGACATTTTCCTCAACCAAAATGGCATTTCCTTTTATTCGCGGAGACGCGAAGGCACGGAGAGATGCGGTCATTAAGTTCAGCAACATTCGGAGCGTCGCCCAAACTTTGGGAGAGCATTATCAAGGCAACAACCAACAGGCCCTGAAATGACCAACTCCCTGCACGACCGCATGCTGGCCCTTGCCCGATTCATTGACGAACACGTTGATGAATCCCTCCCGCTTGCGCGCCTCGCCAGCGAAGCCAATGTCAGCCCATATCACCTGCAGCGCAGCTTCAAAGCCGCACTCGGCGTTTCACCCAAGGCGTATCAAGCCAATGCACGATTACGCGCATTGAAGAATTCTTTGCGCGCCGGCGACAGCGTTTCAAGCGCCATCATTGACGCCGGATTTGGGTCAACCAGCCGAGTGTACGAGCAGGTTGACGGTGGTTTGGGAATGACACCGTCTGCGTATCGCGCCGGCGGCGCGGGCGAAAACATTTCCTACGCCGTTCGTGAAACTGCACTTGGCACCATGCTGATGGCCGCTACCACGCGTGGCGTGTGTTTCGTTCACTTGGGCGATAACGAAGCCACATTATTGGACGAGCTGCGCACTGAATATCCGAACGCACTGTTGTCACGCTCAAATGCCGAGCAATCGCCCGAACTGGACGTGTGGATCGATGCGCTCAATCGCCACGTCAGCAGTGGCCAACCACGCCCGGACGTGCCACTCGATTTACGCGGCACCGCATTTCAGCTGCGCGTCTGGCGCTTTCTGCTGAGCATCAAGGAAGGCGACGTCGTGAGTTATTCGGAAGCTGCAGCTGGCATCGACAAACCGCGCGCCATTCGGGCGGCAGCGAGTGCGTGCGGGGCGAATAACGTGGCCATTCTCGTCCCCTGCCATCGCGTGTTGCGAGGCGACGGATCCATGGGCGGCTACCGCTGGGGTGTGGAGCGTAAGCGCGCCTTGCTCGACCGTGAACGCGCGGTGGCCCGCTGACGTAAACAAGCTGTACGTTCTGCAGCTTCAGAAATCCCAGCCTACGCTGCCTCCGCCCGCCCGACTCCCGTGCCCAGAACTTCTCACGTGTCACGCCTCAATTCGGCGCTCGCCGCCACCGTTGCGCTTGGACTTCTCGCCGCGGCGCCGGCGCACTCGCAGGCCAAATCCGCGGCCGCCAAACCCGCTTCGTCGGGCAAAACTGTGTGGCCGGACGAAGGCCCGAAAAACTGGACACCGCGTCCCACGGTTTCCGACATCACCGCGAATGACCTGCGCACGCGACTCTACGGATTTTCTGACGACTCCATGTCGGGCCGTCGCATTGGCGAACCGGGCAACTTCAAAGGCACCTCGTACATCGCCGGCGAGTTCAAACGTTTTGGCCTCAAGCCCGCGGGCGACAACGGCGGCTACTTCCAGGAATTGCCGTTCGGTCCGATTGGCTTTGATAGCACGTCCGTCAAACTGACGGTTGGCAGCGCTGCGCTCAAAGCGCGCGCTGACTTTGTACCGATTGCTCCGGCCGCCAACAATGGCGTGACCGGCAAGGGCGATTTATCAGGTGTGCAAACCGTCTTCGCCGGCCGACTGGGCGAGCCGACGCCGCTCGATCCTGCCGTGTTCAAGGGAAAGGTCGCGGTCTTCCTGGCGGCGCTTCCAACCGGAAATGGACGCGGCGGCCCGGCGCCACTCCCGAGCTGCGCGGACGTCCCGAACAAGTTTGGCGCGTTCAACGCCGCCAAGGTTGAACAGGCCGTTCGTGATGCAGCCGCTACAACCAATGGTCGTGGTGGAGCCGCGGGCGGTGGACGTGGTGCAGGCGGCGGCCGTGGTGGTGCCGGTGGTCCCGCCGACACGCGCGCGCAGGCCGCGGGGGCCGTTGGCATGCTGGTAATTGGGCTCGACGACATGACACCGGCCGCGATCACGCAGCTGTTGGGCGGTCGCATGGGCATGCAGAACACCGTGACAGCAAACGCGCCTAACTCAATTGGCGCCGCGACCATTTCCAGAAACGTCGCGCAGCAACTGTTCGGTAAATCGGTGGATGGTCTGGCCGTTGGTACAACCGGTCAGCCAATCAGCGGTAGTTGGAACTACGAGTGGAAGATGTCGAAAACGCCCGCTCGTAACGTCATCGCGATTCTGCCAGGCTCCGATCCGTCACGCGCGGCCGAATACGTGCTGGTGGGTGCGCACAACGATCACGTTGGCACGAACGCCACCACCGTTGATCACGATTCACTGCGCGCACTCAACTGGGTCACGCGTCCGCAGGGCAGCAACGATCCCGCGTGCCGTCCAACCGCCGCGCAGCAGACGAAGATCGATTCATTGATCAAGTACGCGCGGAGCATCCGTCCGCCGCGCAAAGACAGCATCATGAACGGTGCTGATGACGATGGATCAGGCACCGCCGTGTTGTTGGAAATCGCGGAGAAGTTTGCGTCGGAGAAGCCGGCGCGTTCGATCATCTTCGTGTCGCATCAGGGCGAAGAAGCGGGACTGCTGGGATCACGCTGGTTCACCGATCATCCAACGATTCCGCTCACGAGCATTGTTGCCGCGCACAACATGGACATGCTGGGCAAAGGCCGCGCCGACCAGGTGAAATTTGGCGGACCGAACTCAGTGCAGACACTCGGCTCACGCCGCTTGTCGCGCGAATTTGGCGACATCATCGATTCCGTGAACGCCACGCGCGCCGAACCGATGGCCATCGACAAATCGTGGGATGTGATTGCGAATCCCATGAATCGTTTCTGCCGCAGCGATCAGGTGAACTATGTGTTCCACGACGTGCCGGTCACGTATTTCTCATTGGGCTACGCTCTGGATTATCACCAACCGACCGATGAACCGCAGTACATCCAGTACGATCACACGGCGCGCCTTGGACGATTCATTCACGACGTGATGATGGCGATCGCCACGCGCAAGGATAAACCCGCGATTTCGGGTGCGGACACGTCGTTCCCTGCGTGCCGCTTCTAAGCCAATAGCTCGCTCGGCAGTCGCTGTCTTTGTCCGACTTCAAACCGCCGTTGCTCACATCGAGCGACGGCGGTTTTTGGTTGGTGGCCGATCAATGGGGTCAGAGTCGCCGAAAAATGGTACCGGCAAAACATCGCGAGAAACATCAAGGGGTCCGACATCAAGGGGTCTGACCCCCTGATGTCCGGAAGAATCTGCCGATCAAATGAAACGGGTTAGAGTCGCCGAAAAATGGTACGGCAAAACATCGCGAGGAGCATCAAGGGGTCGAACATCAAGGGGTCGAACATCAAGGGGTCGAACATCAAGGGGTCTGACCCCCTGATGTCCGGAAGAATCTGCCGATCAAATCCCCGATTAATCGGGACAGAGTCGCCCCCAAAATGGTACTAGATGCATTGACGCTATAGCCACTGTGGATATATTCGCGGGATGACATCATCCGACGCTTCGGTAGACGCGCTTATCCCGCTCCCGCCAGCCACGTTCCACATCCTGATCGCACTCGCCACCGGCGAGCTGCACGGATACGGCATCATTCAGGACATCGAATCGCGCACCGGCGGCGAACTGCGCATGAGTGCCGGCACTTTGTATCGCACCATTCAGCGACTCGTTGAACAAGGTGTGATTGTCGAAACGGTGCCGAAACCCGCACCAATTTTCGATGATGAGCGCCGCCGGTATTATCGAATCACGCCGTTTGGCGAAGCGGTCGCGCGCGGCGAGTCGGCGCGCATGAGCGAACTGTTGCGGTTTGCAAAGTCGGCGGGTTTGAATCCGAAACTTGCGTAGGCGATCATGAAATTGGGCATTGGTTCTACCGCATGCTGCTGCACGTGTACCCAAGCTCGTTTCGTCGGCGACACGCGCGCGATCTGCGCGAAACGTTTGCCATGCGTATGGACGAATTGCACGGCGCGTTCGGCATCGTCCTGGGCATCCCAATGGCGCTGGGGGACGTGATACCGAATGCCATTGCCGCGCACTTCGAACGCAGCGAAACGGCCTTGCTCGAACCCATTGCTGATTCAGTGATTCGAGACTCCCGCGCACCGATGGTGCTGCCCTCCGGAATCGCGCTGCTGCGCGTCCCGCCGAATTGCTGCAGGCGAATTGAGATTGTGGTTTCCGATTTCGACGGCATCCGCGAAATTTTTGCGATGCGCTCGACTATTTCCGCGCGATTGAAGTGCTGGTCGGAAAGCCCATTCCCGACCCGTATAACCCAGGCAACAACTTGGGCGTGGTGCTGTTCTGGTCGAAGAACATCAAGTGGTGATCGGAGAGGGTCAGCAACCGATGGTTTCCGATCAATAGGATCAGAGTCGCCCTGACCCCATTGATCGCCGCTCCAGAAATCCGTTCTTCCCCTCAATGCGCAGCACGTACAACTCGCCTTTTGCGCCAAAGCCAACCAACGCGTGACCTTTGGGAAATTGCACACGCTCCACCAACTGTCCCTCGCGGTTCACCACATCGTACAACACGCCGCCCTGTGCACTCGCGGATGTGTGCGGCGCAATCCACAAACGCGCATTGAGATCAGTCTTCACCGCCCCCGTGGTAATGGGTTGTTCGTAGTCGCCCATTTTTTCCAGCGGCATGAATGCATACCGCGACCGCAGCTGCCTCGGCCCATCCGGCGTGTTGAGCGTACGACCAGGTGCATCGTTGACGCTGTCCAATGCGGGGCGCAGCGAATCAACCATGAACTGTTTGCGCTTTTCGTCCACGCGCTTCCAATCGAACGGCATTTTGGGCCCGACACGTCGCGTGCCATCAGCGTCAAGAAATTCAACGTGATAGTCGTGCACGCTGACAACAGCGATCGTGCCGTCGCTTAACATCGCCCATTGATCATCGGCGTCTTCAACACTGACGAAATAGTGCAACGTCACGTTCCCCTGTCCGTCGCTCTCCACGCGATCAAACGGCGTTCCAAGATTCATCTTCAGGGCAGTCAACGTATCAATTTGCCGAGTGTCAAAATCTGCGCGTACAATGGGTGCTGAATCGCGTTGCAGGGGAATGTTGATGCGCACGCGCAGGTTCGGATCCTGCGGCCGGAGCTCCGGTCGATACACGCCGTGATACACGAGCCGGCCTTTCGCATCAATCTCCGGTTGCCCACCCTCGCCCCCGCCCGCGAGATACGGGATATCCTGCGGACGCGGCAGCGCCATCACACGCGCAACTTTTCCGGACCGATCGAGCACGAGCACCGATTGCGCCGCGCGATCGATGTAGAGCGTTGAGTCGCCAGGATATCGAATGAGCGTCACCGAATGCAGCGGCGCCCGCGCCGGCGATGATGGGTTCGCCCCTCCCACTGTATCAATCACCACCCGTCCACGTGAGAGCGCCGAATCGAGCAGCATCACGCGCGTGTGACCAACATCATTCACAATCACGTGCCCGTCTGACAGCGCCCGAATAGTCACGAACACGCCCAAGGTATCGCGACTTGTCGCGAGCACTGGACCAAGCTGCCGCACTGGAATGTTCGGTGCAGTGTTTTGTGCAGGGAGCGACGCGGCAACAGACAGCGCGGCGCACGCAACAACCAGTGTCGGCATCCGGCAACCGGACGCGCTCGGGAATGTCGAAGTCATTCGGGCGGGAGGAAGTGAGTGCTACGGCCAATTAGTCCGCGCATTTCACCGAATGGTTGCCTCGTCCCGAAAACATGTTCTGTCGAGAACTACGCGCTCTCGTTGAAATATCCAATCCGCAGGTGCTGTTAAATCAATAAGAATCAAACTGCGCCGTCGGCGCGATATTCAAATCCACTCGAAAAGATCTGCGTAATTTTATGCTGTTCAAAATCCGCAAAATCCGCGTCCATTGGTAAGCTGTTTTTGTTGTTGCAGTTCGTTGTTGCAGTTCGTTGTTGCCGTTTGTTGTTGCCGTTTGTTGTTGCCGTTTGTTGTTGCCGTTTGTTGTTGCAGTTTGTTGTTGCAGTTTGTTGTTGCAGTTTGTTGTTGCAGTTTGTTGCTGCATTGCCTGCCATTCGCCTGGTATGGATTTTTTTTCATCTGGCCAGATCTCACGGAATAAACCCAACCGCCTTCCACAACGCCGCACTATCAAACAACGCGCCACCCTTCATCACAAAGCGCACGCGGCGAATGTTCGAAATCTTGTCCAGCGGATTCGCATCAAGCACCAGCAAGTCTGCCATTTTTCCCGCTTCAATCGTTCCAAGATCTTTCTCGCGCCCCATCGCTTTCGCCGGAACCGCCGTGGCCGCACGCAACGCATCCATCGGTGAAAGTCCTGCCTGCACGTACAGCTCCATTTCGCGATACACGCTGAACGCCGGCACACCTTCGTCGGTGCCAACCACGATCGGAATGCCGGCATCAAACAACGCCTTCGTTGTCACCAGTGATCGGGCGAGACGCGCATGTGCCGTCGCGCTGTCAACATTCGCCGCGCCCCAACCGGCCGCACGCGTTTGCATGAACACTGGCGGCAAGTGCTGCGTCACCGGCTGAAAGTTCTGCAGCGGCTCGGCCTGCGAATGCCCGCCAATTTCATTCCACGACGCCGTCGGATCGATCACCGTGTTGTGTTGTTTCAAGAACTGCAGCAACACTTTGAGCGAGTCGCCCTCAGCGCGAATGGGTTGATGCGCCACTTGATCCATTCCCGAATCAATCGCTGCCTGCAGCGATAGCGACGTCGGAATGTGTCCCGTCACGGTCATGCCAAGTTTGTGCGCCTCTCGGCAAATTGCACCAACGACCGCAGGTGAGAGCAGCGAATACAACTTCATCTGCTCAAATCCGAGATCGTGATAACGACGCACGATTTCGCGCCCTTCTTCGGGCGTGCTGGCACTGAACGCACCAAATGCATTCGGTCCGGGGCCGTCAACCAATCCTGCAGCAATGATGTTTGGCCCTGCCGCGCGTCCCGATTGAATGGCTTGTCGCAAATCGGTAATGAATGGCAGCTCGTTGCCCATATCGCGCACCGTGGTCACACCGGCCGCCAGATACACGGGCGTCCACTCCAGCTGATGCAGATGCGCGTGACTATCCCAAAGTCCAGGCACGATGGTTTTGCCCGTGACATCAATGCGTCGAGCGGTGGCAGGTATTTTTACGCCCGCACTGGGTCCGGCGGCGACAATCTTTCCCCGGTTGATGACAATCGTGGCGTTTCGTACCGCGGCGTGCCCCGTACCATCAACCAATGTGGCGCCAACAAGCGCGACGCTTCCCCGCGCAATCGGCTTCGTGCGCGCCGCAATCGCCACCATGTCGTTCACCGCCGCGCGTGACGCAATTGCCATCAACTCCGCGTGCAAGGGCACGAGATCGGCCTGCACCCCTTTCATCGACAACCCACCGGCCGCTGACGCGAACATCGCCATGCGTCCATTTGCATCAAGCCAGAGATACTCGTTGCCCCACACCACACCGTTGATGGTGTAGCGCGTAAGCAAAATGCGATCGGCGCCGGTGCCCAGTGTGTCAACGCCGCTGCGCTTGATCGCCACGTTGTTGACCGGCCCACCAGGCACGATCGCGATCGTCGCCGGCGAGCCGTGCGCCATCCAATACCGCAACAGCGCGAGATGTTGCGACAGCGGTTGATATGGCGAAATCGCAAATGCAACGGCCGGCATCGCAACGTCCGCTGACGTTCCATTCCGCAACACAGTCGCAGTGCGTCCGTTCACGTCAACGCGCGTCACCGGTGTACGCGTCGTGTCCGCAATCCGCGCGACATCCAACCTCTTCGGTGCGTATTTCGCATCCAGCAACATGCTGCTTTGAATGCGATTCCGACGGCCGCGATCGATGTAATCA
>JBDTTO010000115.1:0-7865 GCA_039930585.1 Gemmatimonadaceae bacterium | reverse complement strand
GCCAAACGATGAAATGAAGGGACGCATCATCGGGCGCGAGGGACGAAACATTCGTGCGTTCGAATTGGCGACGGGTGTCGACGTGATCATTGATGACACGCCTGACACAGTTGTCGTTTCATGCTTCGATCCGGTTCGCCGCGAGACCGCGCGACTGGCGCTCGAAAAGTTGGTCAGCGATGGGCGCATTCATCCGGGCCGTATCGAAGAAGTTGTGGCCAAGGCCCGCAAGGAAGTCGAAGTCGCAATCGTCGAGACGGGCGAACAGGCTGCGTACGAAGTGGGTGTTGCCGGTTTGCATCCCGAACTGATCAAGCTCGTGGGCCGCATGAAATGGCGTACGAGTTATGGCCAGAACATTCTCAACCACTCAAAAGAAGTGGCGTGGCTGGCCGGCATGATGGCGGCCGAACTTGGGCTTGATGTGTTGCTCGCCAAGCGCGGCGCGCTGCTGCACGACATTGGCAAAGTGCTCACGCACGAACACGAAGGCACGCACGTACAGCTGGGTGTCGAAGTCGCTACGAAGTACGGCGAGAATCCGCTGGTCGTAAACTGCATCGCGGCCCATCACGACGACGTTCCGCACGAAAGCGAAGTGTCGGTGTTGGTGCAGGCGGCGGATGCGATTTCCGGTTCGCGCCCAGGCGCGCGTCGCGAAGCATTTGAGACGTACGTGAAACGTCTCGAAGGGCTCGAAAAGATTGCATCGAGTTACCGTGGTGTTGATCGCGTGTTCGCCATTCAGGCGGGTCGCGAAGTGCGCGTTGTTGTGACGCCCGATGCGGTTGATGACGTGCGTGCATCAGCGCTGGCTGAAGAAATTGCGCGTCGCATCGAGTCGGAGCTGCAGTACCCCGGTCAGATCAAGGTTGTGGTCATTCGCGAAACAAGGTCGGTTGGTTTTGCCCGCTGAACTCATAAGTGGAACCGCGATTGCCGCGACAATTCGCGAAGAAGTTACGCGCGACGTCGCCGAACTTGTCTCGCGCGGAATCACGCCCGGACTGACTGTTGTTCTCATCGGCGACGATGCAGCCAGTGCGGTGTACGTTGGCGCAAAAGAAAAAGCATCGAAGGCGGCAGGCATGGCAGGCGAAACGCTGCGCCTGCCGGCCAGCACGACGCAAGCCGAACTGCTCGCACTTGTCGACAAGCTCAATGCCGACGACAACGTGCACGGCATTCTTGTGCAGATGCCGTTGCCAAAACACATGGATGCGGACGTTGTCATTCGGCACATTCGGCCTGACAAGGACGTTGATGGATTTCATCCGGTAAACGTGGGCAAACTGCTCATTGGACACACGGACGGATTCGTTTCATGCACACCCGCCGGCATCATTGAATTGCTGGTACGCAGCGGTGTTGAAACGAAAGGCGCCGAAGCCGTGATCGTTGGTCGCAGTAACATTGTTGGCAAACCGATGGCGGCCTTACTGGTACAGGCTCGCGCCGGTGGCGATGCAACGGTTACGGTCTGTCACAGCCGCACGCGCGATCTCACGATGCACACGCGTCGCGCCGACATTCTGATTGCCGCCATTGGTCGCGCTGAGATGATCACCGGCGACATGATCAAACCGGGCGCGGTTGTCATTGACGTTGGTATGAATCGTGTTGCTGACGCCTCGGCGAAAAATGGTTCGCGTTTATGCGGTGATGTCCATTTTCCAAGCGCGGTAAACGTCGCATCGAAAATCACACCGGTTCCCGGTGGCGTTGGCCCGATGACAATTGCGATGTTGTTGCGCAACACGGTGCGCGCGGCGCAGCAGTTCGCGGGTGCGCGAGTCGCCAGTCAGTCCGGGCGCTAGCAGGCTTACCGTGGCTCCGCGCAGTTCAGGGTACAGCGGTGGATACAGCGAGGCGGAGTACGGCCACGCCAACGTAAATCCAAACGAAGCGCCGGGTTCAAGTCCGGAATCGGCGATCGCGGTGCACACGCTCACATCCGCTGCGAAAGATCTGGTCGAAGGCGCATTTCCACCGCTGTGGGTGCGCGGTGAAATCAGCGACTTTAAGGCGCATCGCAACGGGCACTGGTATTTCTCGTTGCGTGACGCAAACGCGCAGATGAAATGCGTTGTGTGGAGCGCGCAAACCCGTCGCATTCCCGCACCGCCCGACGACGGCATGCAGGTACTCGCGAAGGGTCAGATGACAGTCTGGCCAGTGCGTGGTGATCTGCAATTTTCCGTCACGAACATCGATGCCGAAGGCGACGGATTGTGGCGGAAAGCGCTCGAGCTCACACGCAAACGTCTTGAAGTTGACGGATTGCTCGATCCCGCGCGCAAGCGTCCGCTCCCACGTTTTCCGCAACGCATTGTTGTCATCACGAGTCCCGATGGCGCGGCGTTGCATGACATCGTGAAGGTGGCACGCGGCCGAAGTCCGGACGTCGAAATTGTTGTCATCGCCGCCAAGGTGCAGGGTGAAGGCGCGCCGGAAGAATTGGTTGCCGCTATCGAGCGCGTGGGTCGTTGGCCAAACGCTGATCTGCTGATCATCGGGCGTGGCGGTGGCGCGCGCGAAGATCTCTGGGCATTCAACGATGAACGTGTTGCGCGTGCGCTCGCATTTTGTCCGATTCCCACGATATCGGGCGTCGGACACGAAGTCGACATCACGATTTGCGATCTCATTGCTGACGTTCGTGCGGCCACGCCGTCGGCTGCCGCTGAAATTGCGGTGCCGTCACGACGTGAACTCGCAGCGCACGTACGCTCCATCGCCGGTCGCTTGCAAAACGGCGTAAAACGACGCCAGGACCGCGGCGTCGCTGCCCTTAACCGCATCAAGAGCCGACTCAGCCTCGGCGCCGTACGCGTGGCCGAACGCCGGCGTGCCAAGCTGGACACCGCCACCGCTCAACTGCACGCTCTGTCGCCGTTGGCAACGTTACAGCGCGGGTATGCTGTGGCGCGCGGCACGTCTGGCGCTACCTTGAGTAAAGTCGCACAGTTCAAAGAAGGTGCGGAGTTTGATCTGTGGGTGAGTGATGGAATCGTACGCGCGATTGCTCAAAACACTCGCGCGTTCCCGCCTGGCATCGACGTCCGTGCACAAGACAAGGAGCAGCAGTGAACTTCGAGAAAAGCATTGGGCGCCTTGAAGAAATCGTGCGCGAGTTGGATCGCGACGAACTCGATCTCGATGGTGCATTGGCGCTATTCGAAGAAGGCATTACGCACCTCCGCGTGGCATCGGCCGCGTTGACGAAAGCAGAAGCCCGCGTGCAGCAGCTTGTCGAAGCCGCTGACGGTACGTTCGCCTTGGTCGAATTCGGGGGCTGAGCGTTTGACGTCCGCAGGTGAAGTGTCCTCAACTGGATCCGCCGGTACGCACGAGAACCTGAACAGCGCTGAACTTCCGCTCGCTGTCGCGGACCAATCCCTGCATGGTTTACCGCCCAGCAGCGCACCAACCGTGGCGGCGTTCGTTGCCGAGCGGGCAGCAGTGCAGACGTCGTTGGATGCGCTATGCAATCGCTGGCTGCCTCAGATCGCGCCGCGTACGGCAGAAGCCATTCGTTACGCATTACTGGGTGAAGGCAAGCGACTACGTGCGATTCTTTTGCTTGAGGCATACAAGGCTTGCGGCGGCACTGCGGACGCGCATGATCTTGCCGCAGCGGTCGAGGTCGTGCACGCCTATTCGCTCGTGCATGACGACTTGCCGTGCATGGATGACGACGATGTTCGCCGAGGCCGTCCGACCGTTCACAAGGTGTACGGTGTGTCCATTGCGACAGCGGCCGGGTTAGCCATGGTACCGCTGGCCGCGCGCAGTGCATGGCACGCCGCCAAGGCGTTGGGGCTGCCTGATGCCGAAGCTGGCGCGGTGGTGCATGATCTCATGGCAGCGTCCGGTGGCGGAGGCATGATTGGGGGCCAGTTGCTCGATTTACAGGCCGAAAGCGTGCAACTGTCGCTGGACGAGATGGAGCGAGTGCACCGGATGAAGACCGGCGCGCTGATCATGGCAGCTGTGACCATTGGAGCGCGGGCCGCACGATCGACGGAGGCGCGTCGCGACGCGTTCGCTCGCTATGGCGCGGCCATTGGACTGGCGTTCCAGATTGCGGACGATGTGCTGGACGTAACCGCGACCACAGTCGAACTTGGAAAGACGGCGGGGCGTGATTTGGCGCTTAACAAGAGCACCTATCCTGCGCTGCTTGGAATCGAGGGAGCGACGGCTCGCGCAGTCGCGTTGGTACAGGAGGCGTGTGATGCGCTTGATGCTGAAGGCGTGTTGACGCCCACTCTGAAAGCGCTCGCCTGTTTTATCGTCGAACGACGCTCGTAAGACGTCGTGCCTGAAAACGACGTCTGTAAAAACGTCGCTCGTAAACGCAGTTCGCGCGTCGAACACCTTTGGAAATCGTTCTGAACATTCGCACTGCCCGTAGTTCACGCTCAACGCCTGATCACCACATGATCGCCCTATGACAGTACTCGATCGCATTCAATCACCGGCTGATTTGCGTGGGTTGACGCGGGAGGAACTAAAGACGCTTGCGGCAGATATGCGCGAGCGCCTGATCGACGTGTGTTCACGCACTGGCGGACACATTGGTGCCGGCCTTGGCGTTGTCGAACTCACAATCGCGCTGCACGCAACATTTGACACGCCAAAGGATCAGTTGGTGTGGGACGTTGGGCACCAGGGGTATCCGCACAAACTGCTCACGGGTCGTAACGAAAACTTCCACACATTGCGCGCCGAAGGCGGAGTGTCCGCGTTCCTCAAGCGCAGCGAAAGTGAATACGACACGTTTGGTGCGGGACATGCTGCAACTTCCATTTCCGCAGCACTTGGTATGGCCGCAGGACGCGATGTCAAAGGCGAGAATTTCAAAGTTGCAGCGATCATCGGTGACGGCTCATTGTCGTCGGGACTCGCGTACGAAGCCCTGAACAACGCGGGGCATTCTGATCGCGATTTTATTGTCGTCCTCAACGATAACGAGATGAGCATTGCACCCGCCGTTGGCGCGATGCACAAATATCTGACGTCAGTGCAGCGCAACGATTTCTACAATCGCCTGCGTTCGAAAATTGGGGACATCGTCGACAGCGCTCCAAAACCCTTCAAGGATGCGGGAGCGCTGCTGCGCCGCTGGGAAGAAAGCGTCAAGGGATTTCTGACGCCGGGCGTGCTGTTCGAGGAATTGGGCTTCCGTTATTTCGGACCGGTTGACGGACACGACATTGGCGCGTTGATGGACACATTCACTGCCGTTCGCAAAATGGGTGGACCGCGTTTGGTTCATGTCATCACGCAGAAAGGCAAGGGATTCCCCGCCGGTGCGCACGATGAAAAGTGGCACGCACTTCCGCCAGGACATGATCCTTCAACGGGAAAACAGCTCAAGGCGTCAACCGCGAATTCGGCGTACACCGCTGTGTTTGGAAAAGGACTCGTTGAGTTGGGAGCGGAAAACGAGGATCTCGCAGTTATTACCGCCGCAATGCCAAGTGGAACCGGCACGGGCGGTTTTGCGCGTGCGTATCCAAAACGATTCTTTGACGTTGGAATCGCCGAAGGACACGGAGTCACGTTTGCCGCGGGCCTTGCCACACGTGGTGTGCGTCCCGTAGTCGCGATTTATTCCACGTTCCTGCAACGCGGTTACGACAACATCATTCATGACTGCGCGTTGCAACACTTGCCGGTTGTGTTCGGAATGGATCGCGCAGGACTTGTTGGCGAAGACGGCGAAACGCATATGGGTTTGTACGACATCGCGTACATGCTGGCGATTCCCGGAATGATTGTCACGGCGCCGAAAGACGGCACGGAAATGCTCGCACTGTTGCGCGCGGGCCTTGAGCAGAAAGACAATCCGTTCTGCCTGCGTTATCCGCGCGATGCGACGCCTGATGTTGTGCCAGCCATCTCCGAAATTCCGGCAACGAAACATGCGACGTGGGAAGTGCGTCGCCGCGGTCACGAGTTTGCGATTCTCGCGGTCGGTACGATGGTCGGGCCAGCCGAAGCCGCAGCCGAAGTACTCGCAGCCGAAGGCTTGGATGTGACGGTCGTAAACTGTCGTTATCTGAAACCGTACGACGAAGTCACGCTGAACGCCGTCCTCGCCGATCACACACAAGTGCTGACTATCGAAGAAGGCACCGTCATAAACGGCTTTGGTGCGTACATGAGCTCGGTCATCCAACGTCTCGCACCAAATGTGCGCGTGTCGGTGCATGGCGTGCCCGATCGCATCATCTACTCCGCATCCCGCGTGAAGCAACTCGCGATTCTTGGCTTGGATTCGGCAGGCATTGCTGCTCGCGTGCGTGCGTTGCACGAAACTGAAGCGATGGCCAGCTAGTGCGCGTCGGCGTTATCGGTCACCGCGGTTACGATGGGTTGCCAGCGGCCCTCCGAACCCTGTTGGATATCGCGCCATCACTTGGTCTCACACTCGTACTCGAGGAAGAGTTGAGTGAACTGGCCGAAGGCGGTGATCGACTGACGACGCCCGATACGCTGGATGCGTTGTTCACGCTTGGCGGCGACGGCACACTCCTGCGCGGTGCGCGATACCTCGGCGCGCATGCCGTACCAATACTCGGCATCAACATGGGCCGTCTTGGTTTTCTGACGGCTTGCAGTGGGAGTGAATTCGAGAGCGGTGTCCGTCGATTCGCGGCTGGAGATTTCATTACGGAATCGCGAATGGCGCTTACGGCAATTGCGTTGGATCAACAAGGGGTTGAACGTGGTGAATGGTTTTCATTGAATGACGTCGTCTTGCACAAAGACGGGTTCGCGCGTGTGGTGAAGTTTGCCGTACATGTGGACGGTGAACCGATTGGCGCGTATTCGGCGGATGGCATTATTGTGTCCACGCCAACGGGTTCCACTGGATATTCGCTGTCGGCCGGCGGGCCTGTGGTTGTACCGTCGCTGGATAGCATTGTCGTCACTCCGGTATCTCCTCACACACTGGCAATGCGCCCATTGGTGTTGCCGCCACAAGTGCAGGTACTGCTGCATGCAGAACATTGGGGCGAAGAAGTTTTGGTAACGGTCGATGGGCAAGTGGGCACCAGATTCACACAAGGTGAATCGTTACTCGTCAAACGCGCGCCACATCCGGTATTGTTGGTGCGGTTTCCCGGCAACACGTTTTTCTCGCGCCTCCGCCGAAAACTCGGGTGGGGCGGACTCAGCGAGCGAGACGGCGAAACCGGAACTTGACGCGAACTTCACGTCGCAACGCCCGCTTTCCAGACGCATTGAGATTGGCCGACCGTGCTCACTGAGCTCCGCATTCGCAACATCGCAGTCATCGATTCGGTCGCGCTCTCACTCGCGCCGGCACTTAACGTGCTCACGGGTGAAACGGGCGCGGGCAAGTCGCTGATTGTTGGCGCGCTCGGACTTTTACTTGGCGATCGCGCTGCTGGTGATCGTCTCCGCACCGGCACAGATCGCGGATCAGTTGAAGGAATCTTTGAGATGCATTCACATAACGGTGCACGTCACGTTGTGTTTGCATTGCTGGATGAACGCGGCATCGATGCCGAAGGCGGCGTTGTAGTCCTCAAGCGCGAGCTGTCGTCGGGTGGCCGTTCGCGCGCGTGGATTAACGGAACGCCGGTCACGGCAGGGGTGCTCGCGGAAGTTGGCGCGCATCTCGTCAGCGTGCACGGTCAGCATGAAGCGCAATTCCTCATGCAGTCGGACAAGCAGCGCGACGTGTTGGATCACTATTCCAATGCGCGTGAAACCGCGGCACGCGTTGCTGAATTGCATGGTCGCTTGTCTGAACTGAAATCGAGCGCCAGCGAACGCATAGCCGCGCGACGTGACGCCGAACGCCGCGCCGACTATCTGCGCTTTCT
>JBDTTO010000114.1:0-7878 GCA_039930585.1 Gemmatimonadaceae bacterium | reverse complement strand
GGTGCTGCTGCGCCACCGCCGTCCGATATTCGCATGTTGGAATTTGAGGAACGTCGTAAGCGTGGTGCCGGTCGTTTCATTACGCAGGACATATTTGAAAAATCCGATGGTCGTCTGATGTCAGACATTTTGCTCACCAAAGTTCCGGGCGTTCACGCGAACCTGATGGGCGGCTCCAATGGCAAGGCGCTCGCGTCCGGTCGTGCGTCGGTATCGATAAGTGGATCGGCCACAAAAAGAGTCGATGCCTTCGACAAGGCCAGCGGTGCGAAAGAAGACTGCTACATCCAGGTGATCATGAACGGCTCAATCATGTATCAGCTGCAGCCTGGTCGACCGCTCTTTGATATCAACTCGATTCAGCCCAGCACCGTATCCGGCATCGAGTTCTACACTGAAGCACAAACACCATCGCAATTTCAGGGCACGGGTTCTTCGTGCGGAACACTGTTGTTGTGGACGCGCGCGCGTTAATCGGCATTTAACAGCACTACACGATAACGAAACAGAATTTCAATCATGCGAACGAATTATCTGCGCAAGTTCATGGTGTGTGCGCTTGCGATGGCATGTACGATTCCGGTTGCAAGGATTAGTGCGCAGTCCGCGAAAGAAAGTGCTGCGGCGGCCGTCGGTTCAATTCACGGTACGGTCGTTACAGAAACGACTGATCGCCCGCTGCTGAATGCGCAGGTTTCAATTTCAAAACTCGGACTCGAAACGCACACGGACAGTGTCGGAAATTTTCTGCTGAAGGATGTTCCGTTTGGCACTCATAATGTGATGGTGAAACTTGAAGGGTTCGAGTCGTTGTTCACCGAAATCACAGTCGTGAAGGGAGAAAAGGTTGGATACGATCTCGTCCTCAAGGAACGCATTATCCAATACGCGCCCAAAGCCGCACGCAAAGAAAAAGGCGCGGACATCAGTCGAGACGGTTTGATCGAACGCCGCAACGTGGGCAATGGTCGCTTCATCACCGAAGACGTGTTGAAGGAGTATTCCGGAAAGCCCACGGCCGACATCATCAAGAACAAGATCAACATTCTGCACAGCGTAAAAATGGCGGGTTATGAAGCACGCGCTATTGCCGTGACGGTCAACGGCTCCGCTTCTGCGCAAAATGTGCGACCGTCCGAAGCCGATCGAAAAGCCGGCGCAAAGATCGATTGTTACGCGTCAGTCATATTGAACAAAACCGTGATGTATCAAGCCGAAGCGGATCGACCGCTTTATGATGTCAACAGCATTCCGTCGGGAATGATCATGAGTGTCGAGTACTTCAACGTGTCTGATATTCCGTCGCAGTACGCGCTGGCGGCCTCGCCATGCGGGCTGCTGGTCATTCAGACACGCGGACGTTAGTTCACCAGCAGTTCACTCAGGGTCCTACGCCAGTTGTCGTTTGTCTGATAGTACCACTGGCTTTGCAGCGGCGGCGGCACGGTTGATATTGCGAAAGGTCTCCCGCCCTCCGCACCAGTGAACTTCGCATGACAGTACCTGGCAACACCGAGTCCCGATCACGCGTACAGCGCCCTACTGGCGATACGCCGCAGGAACGCGCGCAGGCAGCTGCCGAGTTTGTGCGGCGCTATCGATGGTTGATCCTGGCGGGATTGATCACCGCCGCCGTGATGGAGGTGCTCGACACCACCATCGTGAACGTGGCCCTCCCGCAAATGGCGGGCAATCTTGGGGCTACGCAGGAAGAAATCGGTTGGGTATCGACCGGATACATTCTGGCAAACGTGATCTTTCTGCCGATGACCGCGTTCATGACGGCGCGTTTTGGTCGGCGTCGTTATCTGACTGCCAGCATCGCGCTGTTTATCGTCGCGTCGTTCTTCTGCGGTACATCGCATTCGTTGTTTGAGCTCGTGCTGTGGCGCATCCTGCAGGGCGCGGGTGGTGCAGCACTGCTTTCAACGGCGCAGGCCACGCTGCGACAAATCTTTCCCAAAGAAGAACAGGGATTGGTACAAGCTGTCTTCATGCTTGGCGTTATTGTCGCGCCAACGCTTGGACCAACGCTTGGTGGATGGATCACCGACAACTACACGTGGAACTGGTGCTTCTTCATCAACGTACCGATTGGCATTCTCGCAATTTTTCTTGTCTCAACGTTTCTGCTTGACCCGCCCGATCAAAAAGCACACACCGGCGACGTGGATTGGCTTGGCATCGCACTGCTCACGATTGGTGTAGGCGGATTGCAGTACGTGCTGGAAGAAGGAAACAAGCGTGACTGGTTTGAAGACGCGTTGATTCTTCGTCTGGCGATCATGAGTAGCCTGTCACTGATCGTGATGGTGTGGTGGGAGCTGAATGCGCGCAACAAACATCCCGTCGTTGATTTTCATGTGCTCAAGAATCGAACGTTGTCCTCGGGACTGTTTCTGTTCATTGCGCTCGGATTCGGTTTGTACGGCGGCATTTTTCTGTTCCCACTGTTTGCGCAGGGCATTCTGAGTTTTACGCCAACCGAAACTGGTTTGGTGATGATGCCTGGCGGTATTGCGACGGGATTTTCGGCGCTGGTGTGCGGCGCGTTGTTGAATGGCGCCAAACCCAAAGTGGATGCGCGGATCCTCATCGCGATTGGCGTGTGCCTGTTCGCGATTTCGATGTGGATCATGGGGCATCTTACGACCTCCGCTGGCGTCGATGATGTGCGGTTCGCGCTGCTGGTGCGCGGCTTTGGTCTTGGCTTGTTGTTTGTGCCGATCAACAACGTGGTGTACGCGAGCATCAAACCACAGGAGGCGCAGCAAGCGTCCGGCTTGATCAACCTGTCGCGCCAGTTGGGCGGCGCGTTTGGTATCGCAGTGCTGGCCAACTATCTGAATCATCACACCGAGATGCATCGCGTTGATCTCGTGTCGTCAGTTGTTCCGGGATCATTGCTCACCGAACAGCGACTTGGCATGATGGCGCAGGGATTCCTCGCAAGGGGAATGGACGTGATCCACGCGCACCAGGCCGCTATTGCAGCGCTCAACGCACAAGTGCAGCGTCAGGCCACGATGCTCGGATTCAATGACTCGTGGATGCTTGTGCTCTTCGTATTTGTTGCGGTGTCGCCAGCCATTCTGATGTTGCGTCGCGTCAATTCTGGCGCGCCGGCGGCTGCAGTTGAGGCGCACTAGAGAACGCGCTGCGATGGGATAATGCACGGAAACAAAAAAGACGCCAGCGAGTGATCGCTGGCGCCTTTGATTTATTCGAGTGGATCAGTGCTGGTTTTTTTTACGGACCGCTTTGGCTTTGGTCGAACTCACTTTCGATGCGCTCGTTTTGCTCACTGTGGACTTGGGCTTTGTCTTCTTGGCAGTGCTTGCTTTGGAGCTGGTCGTCGACTTCGAGGTCGTTGATTTTGAGGTCGTTGATTTTGAGGTCGTTGATTTTGGCGCTGCTGATTTGCTCGTGGCGGGCTTGCTGCTTGAAGTTTTTGACGAGGACGCGCTGCTGCTGACTTTCTTTTTCAGCGATGCAGCCTTTGCCGCGGCGGCCTTTCGTGCCCGTGCAGATTTGCTGCTCGTGCGACGCCCACGAAGCGGACGATTCCAGTCTTCGGCAACATCGGCGCGGAAGCTTGCCGGCATCGCCAGCACACCGCCCGGACCATCCATCACTGCCAGTGCCGCAGCGTCGGACAAATCGTTTCGCACATCGGCAATCACTTTGCTTGGACGCTTGGCTTTTGCCGCGTGTACGCGGTTGGTCAGCAGAATGACAAACATCTGGCGATCGGGGTCAATCCAGATGCTGGTTCCGGTAAAGCCGGTATGACCGAAGGCGCGTTCAGACAAATAGTGGCCACAACCACCGTCGCCGTCGCAGCTATCCCACCCGAGTGCGCGTGTGCCGCGTTCAGCGCGATGTGTAAACAGTGCAACGGTACTGTCGGCGACGACACGCGTGCCGTTGATCTCGCCGTTGTTAAGCAGCATCTGCGCGAACACCGACAAGTCACTGGCCGTGCTGAACAGCCCCGCGTGACCAGCGACGCCACCAAGTGCGTAGGCGTTTTCGTCATGCACTTCACCGCGCAACGGATAGCCGCGTGGTGGTGCGATTTCGGTTGGAGCCGTGCGCGCAGCATCCAGCGCATTGGGCTTGAAGTGCGTGTCGTTCATGCCCAGCGGTCCGAAAACCTTTTCGTTCAAGAACTGGTCAAGCGGTTCACCGCTGGCCGCCTCGGCGACGAAGCCCAGGATGTCGGCGCCCAGATCAGAATATTCGTAGCAGTTGCCCGGGATGCACTGAATCGGCGAGGCCAGTACGGAAGCGCGTGCCGCCTCTGGGCTGCTGGTTGTGCGCCAGAGCTCTTTGCCGGCTGGTAGCCCCGCGCGGTGCGTGAGCAGATGTTTAATGGTGACCTGATCTTTCAGGCCGCCGCTGAACGACGGGATGTAGCGCGACACCGGAGCATCGAGCGCCACTTTGCCTTCGTCGTAGAGCACCATGATGGCCGTGGTGGTCGCGATGACTTTGGTCAGCGACGCCAGGTCGTAGATGCTTTCGTCGGCCGTGACTGGCAAGCCTTTGGCAGTCCAGTCAAGCGCGCCAAAACCCTTGGACCAGACGGAGAAGCCCTTTCGGCCAACAACCACCGAAGCGCCTGGATACCCGCCAGCATCGATCCCGCGCTGAACCACGCGGTCGATTGTAGCGAGTCGGGCGGAGGACATTCCTACCGCCGACGGTTCGCGCACGGGCAATCCCGAGGATGGAAGCCGCGGGGTTGCGGTGGCTTCGGCGGCGAACGTTAATGTGGCCAGCGCAGCGAGCAGCAGCACAGGGCGGGTCGGTCAGGAGTTGGCGAGCCAAGTGTGCTCGTCCTTGAGCACTCTCTGGGAACTGAAATTGTGTGAGAATCAGTACAGAGTGTCGGCGCTATAGTGTGATTACCCCACACGGGCTCGGCAGTCAAGGTTGTTTGTAATCTTTTTGTAGGGTTTTGTGTAAATCGTTGGGCCCGCAGCGTTTGGGCGGCGATGCTTGAGACTTTGGTTCAAACACCCGTTCGGTCCCAATTTCTGAATTCAGATGAACGGCAGTGGGAGGCGAGGAATGGCGGGTTCAACAACCATTGGTGGGGCAAACGTGACAAATTGAATAGCCATGATGGAGACCGACGCAGCAATAGTCCGTCGGGCGATCGAAGGTGACGAGCGCGCCATGCGCATGCTGTGGAATCAACACTCCGCCCATGTCGACGCCGTTGTCCGCCGACTCGCCGGTGATCCCGACCTTGCCGAAGATATCGCGCAAGAAGTCTGGATCCAGATTTTTCGCGCCCTTCCATCATGGCGCGGCGACGCAAAGTTCAGTACCTGGGTGCATCGCGTTGCGGTCAATCGCACGCTCAATGCACTGCGTAGTACCCGTCGCCAGGCGGCTGTAGAAACACCGATCGAAGAAGATTCTGCTTCGGTCGAGCAGGACGGCGATCGCACCATGCTTGCCGCGACAATCGATGATGCCGCGCGCCAACTATCTCCCGGCGCCCGCACCGTATTCCTGTTACACGATGTTGAAGGCTACACACACGAAGAAATTGCAACGGAACTTGGAATCACTCCCGGTGGCTCCAAGTCGCAACTCTTCAAAGCACGCGCGAAGCTTCGCCGGCTACTCGCGCCGCTTATGGACATGACCGAGGCCGGCCTGACGGAACGCAGCTATGCAGCACCTTGAAACCGAACGGATCGCTTCGTTTGATCACGATGCGCCCTCAGTTGATGAATTGGCGCATCTGGCCGCGTGCACTACGTGTCGCGCCGAACGCAACGCATTCAGTGCTTTGAGTCAACGATCCATGCACCTGGCCGATACCCCGATGTTTCCGGGCGCACCACGATTGACGAACTGGGAAAGTTTGTCGAAAGCGTTGCGCGCCGAAGGATTGATTGTTGGTGGTGATTCAGTGGATGAAGTATCAACAGCCGAAGTAACACACACAGTTGACGCGCCAATTGCTTTGCATTCGTGGACGGCGCGCGCCAAACCTCGCTCTCGGATGGATTGGTGGCGCGCTGCCGCTGCAATCGTGATTGTCGCGTTGGGCAGTGGCGCGATTGGTCGAATGAGCGCACGTGCATCCGCCGGTTCGTCATCGGCAGATAGTGCGCCAGTTTCGGCCAGCGTGTTGTCCGGATTCGGTGGTTTGGGCAACACCGGTTACAGCTCTATCGACGAAGCCAAAAAAGCACTTACGCGCACCGAACGCGAACTCGATCGCATTTCGTTGTGGCTCACTGCAAACGATCCATCCGGAAAAACTTCCGACATTCTCCGTCGTCGTCTCGCTGCACTCGATCAGGTAGTTGCCGTTTCATACACTGAATGGCGTGCTGCCCCACAGGATCGCGTGCTTGAGCACTACTACCGCACGGCCTCCGCCGCACGCGAAGCCACGCTGCAACAGCTTGGTGGCGCGCTGCCTGTTGGTCGTACGCTTGAACGGTTCTAACCGGTGTCCAGCATGAACAACGTTCTACGTGGCCGCTCAGAAGCGGTGATTCGAATTTCCATGTCGGGCGCGGCCAGCATAATGCTGCTCGTTCCCATTTTTGCCGGCGCGCAAACTTCTGGCAGTACGGTGAGCGCTGGCGCGGTGACACGTGCGCGCGGCCCACAGTCCGCGAACTCCTGCAGGCGCTTGTCCAGCACGCCGTCGCGTCTGAATAGTTCGCCCGAAGGCATGGCCATGGTGAAGATGATGGCCGAGTTGGATGCGGTGAGTGCGCGTGCAAATATGCGCATGGATACACTGCCTCCCGAAACTTTGAATCGCATTATCGTCTTGCGCACCAGCGTTGATTCGGTGGTGCGGGTGTATACGGGCAGCGGCGACATGATCATGGGCGGTCGCATGAGCGAAGTCACACCGCGCATGGTGCCGGGACAACGCGCCGAACCGACTGACGCCGAACGCATGATGGTCAGCATGAAATTGCGCGAACTCCAACCACAGGTTTCGGAGCTTGCGCGCGCGAACGACCAAACCGTGGTTGGCACGTTGAACATTCGCCTGAATACGCTCGGTTATGTCGGCCTCACAGCGTCGGCGGGAACGTATCCGATGGAAGTCGACCCGAACAGACCATTTGCGTACTGCGAATATCCGCGGGTTGAATCGGTTGATGCCGGATCGCCCGCAGACAAAGCGGGGTTGGTCGCGGGCGACACATTACTCGCGTACAACAACCGCGATCTGCGCATGTTCGATGTCAATTATCAGGACATCATGATTCCGGGAAAATCACTCGTCATCAAGTATCGGCGTGACGGTGTGGTGCGGAACGCGACGACGGTGGTAGCTCCGCGTCCGCCGGAAATTCGTCGATTCGTATCCCGCCCGATCGGCGCTTGTACCGAGGCAGAGGTGCTTCAGGGATGCCAATCGCAAACAGTGATGGTTCGTGGTTTGCCCTATCCGCCCGCGTCAGGCGGCGTGATGGTAACGGCACGCGCCACTCGGCCTGTGCTGATGCCGGATGGCAATGGTGGCGCAGTGTTGGTTGGTGCACTGGTGCGTGCCATCGACGAGCAGCTGGCGCAAAATCTGGGACTCGAGGCCGGCATACTGGTGATCGACGTGCCAGCCAACAATCCAGCGTTCGATTCCGGTTTGCGCGGCGGTGATGTGATTGTCACCGCGAACGGAACAGCGGTGCGCGATTTAAACGCACTCGACCGTGCACTTCGTGTGAAACAGGCCGAACATCTCGCGGAATTGCAGGTGAACAACAAGTCGGCAGGCGCGCGCAAAGTGACACTGCGCTGGTAACGCATTCGCGCGCTCATTCCGCGCGACGCTTAATCGTTATCGATCAACAATGGTTCCGGCGGCTTCCCGGGTTGAACCCG
>JBDTTO010000113.1:0-7890 GCA_039930585.1 Gemmatimonadaceae bacterium | reverse complement strand
AGTTAAGGAAAAGGCGTCGGACATTCACATCGAGCCATTTCAGCGGACTCTGAAGCTACGTTACCGCATTGACGGCGACTTGATCATGGCGGAATCGCCGCCGAAGGCGTTACAGCTCGCGATCACGTCGCGCATCAAAATCCTCGCTGGCCTGAATATTGCCCTTAAGTCGCACTTGAGCGTGGTGCTATCTGCGGAGTGACGATGCGGGAGGCACCGTGCCGCGACGTGATGCAAACAGGTACTGTGTGCCGTCGACAATTGCGCTCGATGGAGCGTTGGTGGCTGTGAGCGTATAGTCAGTGCTGAAACCATTGCTCAGTCCCCATGTCGCCTGAAACCCAGTCACTGGTGCCAGGTCTGGCGTCTCGAGATCGTACGTATTCGCACCAAGCGAATAGCCCTTCGACGCGGAAACTGTGACTGTCCGCGCGGTGCCGCTCTGGAAGAACGAGGCTCCAACACCCGTTTGGTATTCCGGCTGGTACGCACCGGTTACACGCGGACGCAAGATGGTATTGAACGAAGCCGTGATCGTTGGGAGAGTGAGCACCGGCCCCAGCGTGACTGTCTTGTTCACGAAATCACGGAAGTACGTGATTGCACCTCGGAAGTTTGTTGCATTCGCAGCGTCGGACCCGGACACCACTACCTGATGCAGATCGCCCGCAACCAAGCTTGAACTTGGCACGCCGTAAATAGTTGCACCTGAGCTTGACGCACCGATTCCGAATGTGGCAAGCGTTCCGTTCGCGGATCTGAACTGGCTGATGATGCCGAGGATGTCGGCGCCGCCGTTGCCGATCGTGACGGTAGCAGAAACCGGTGCGACACTTTCACCACCCGCTCCAAAGTTGAGCGCGGGAGTGATCGCCGTGCCGCCGGCCAAGTTCAGGCTACGACGAATCACAATACCATCCGGCGTAACGGCGAAGGTTGGCGTGATCGTCGTTGTGGAACGAATGGCGATGAGATCAAGTGGCCCTGGGCCTACGTTGTTCAACGTGAAGGTCGGACCACCGAACGTGGCGGATGCACTCGCGTTGCCCATCGTGATCGCAGCGCTTTGTGTTGTGAATCCGGCTGGAACATTGAGCCCCGTCGTCGATCCCGTCAGTGTTTTGCCACCACCCGTTGGGAAACTGGTGCACTCGTTGTTGGCAGTGAACTGCATTTCTGCCGCCGTCTGCAGAAACACGCTGGTCGCGAATCCATTGCCGTTTGGCAACACGTACGCAACACCACCAACCGACTGGTTGAATGTGAAAGCGAAGACGTTGCTGGCGTTTGGCGTGACGCGCGTCCATACGCCCGTTGTTCCATCACGGAACGCGAAGAACACAGGAACGCGTGTTGCGTCGCAGAAGGCCCAGGAAATGTTGCCGCCACCACCACCAACGGCCGTCACGTTCACCGTGAATGTGGTCGTGGTGTTCGGCAATCCGGTTGCAGTTCCTGTGAGCGTTGCCGGGTACTGACCCGGTGCGATTGAACCAGCGACGGTGAGATTGACCGCTGCCGTTGCGCCTGATGCTGCGGCAGGATTCACGACCGCAGTAATGCCCGCTGGTAATCCAGTGACTGTGAAATTCACGTCACCAGCAAAGCCACCACTGCGCGTGATGTTGGCCGTTAAGGCGCCGGTACCGCCAACCACAATGTTTGTCGAGTTCGCAGTGAACGCCACCGAGAATCCTTGCGGCGGCGTGACGGTCAACGTGTACGGAAGCGCAACGCTGGTAATGCCAGTGCCTGATGCACGCAGGATCACTGGGTACACACCGGGAACGGCTGTTGCGCCCACTGCGAACGTGGCGACTGAACTCGTGCCCGTTACAACGGCTGGTGCAAACGACGCCGTAACATTCGCGGGCAAATTCTCCGCAGTCATTGTCACATCGCCTGTAAATCCGCCAACGCGCGTAATGGCAATGCTGCTTTGCACGGATGTACCGATCGCTGCACTACCGGCAATTGGCGTGAGTACGCTGGTAATTCCGGGTGGCGCTGTCACGGTAAACGTGACGTTCACGGTGCGTGACGTCAGCCCCGTCGCTGTGCCGGTGACGGTAACCGTGTAAGCACCGGGCACGGCGGCAGCAGTCGTAGTGAATGCGAGCGTTGATGTATTCGCCGTTGCCGGATTCGGCGTCAACGTTGCCGTAATACCGGCCGGCAGCGTAGAAGTGGCCAACGTGACGTTACCGGTAAATCCGCCGCTCCGCGCGACGTTCACGACGGTGGATGCATTCGCGCCAGGCAATACGCTGAGCGCCGCCGGAACGGCCGTGAGTGTGAAGTCGGGCGTTGTTGACGCCGTCACGGTGAGTTGGATTGCCGCAGTTTTGTCAGTGACTCCGGCGCCCGTCGCGCGAATCGTGATTGGAGTGACTGCAATTGCCGCAGAGAGCGCAACATTCAACGTGAGGGTGCTGCTTGTGGCACCCGCTGCCAGTGTTGCTGGTGCAAACGATGCCGTCACGCCTGCAGGCAATCCTTCAGCGACAAGGGCCACTGGGCCACTGAAACCGCCCGATCTGTCGACAGTCAGTGCAACAGTTTGAACACCGGCTTGAGGCGAGCTGACTGCAGATGATCCGGCCGTGAGTGTAATCGCGGGCGGAATGTTGACGGTCAGTTGAACCGTTGCAGTGCTTGCAGTAACGCCATTACCAATGCCGCGAATTGTCACAGTTGAAACGCCCGCAACGGCGGTCGGTCCAGCCGTCAGCGTCAACGTCGCGGCGGTTACTCCGCTGCCGAGTACGATGGGCGCGACTGCGCCAGTGACACCGACTGGGAGGCCTTCAATTGCAATCGCGACGTCGCCGGTAAATCCGCCGCCACGAGTCAGGGAAATGGGCACAGACGCAGGCGTGCCCGGTGATGCTGTCGCAGTCGCTGAGGTTGCGGTGACTGTAATTGTTGGCGTCGCCGGCGGCGTTATCACCGTGTTGTCGTCGGTACACGCCGCCGCTCCAACAATCATTATCGCGGCCGCAACGTGACCTAAATCACGAATAGCTGCAGAACTCCGGACGCGCGTCAGCGCACGTCGAGCAAGACGAGTTAGTTGCATTTCAATTCCTCGGAAACTGCGGGTGGGTTAACCGCTCACGCGGCTTGCAAACAGCTACAACGAAGTTTGAATCTCTTCGCCGTTCACTATTTAATGGCTGCAGTACCCACAGTAAGTACTAAAGTCGCACTTCCGCTATCCGAACCGGCTGCGGCTTTGATCACCACGTTGTAAACGCCGGCTGCCGCGGTCGCGGTAGCGGAGAACGTGAGGCTTGTTGCAGTGCCAGTTACAACCGATGATCCGAACGTCGCCGTAACGCCGGTAGGAAGTCCGGTGGCGGTCATCGTGAAATCGCCGGTGAACCCACCAACGCGCGTGATCAACACTGCGGATTGCGCAAATCCGCTTGGTGCAATCTTCGCAGAGTCGGGAAGCAACCTGATCGCAATTGCGGGCGCGGGAGTGATGCGCAAACTCATTGGAATCGAATGCGTCAGACCACCGGACGCGCTGGTACCTGTCAACGTCAGGTTGTAATCACCTGGCACGACACTGGGCGTCGACGCCAGCGCTAAAGCGGACGTATTCGCGGTTGCCGGATTGGGCGTGAACACGCCGGTTACACCATTCGGCAGTCCTGTGAGCGCGAATGCCACGTTTCCGGCAAATCCACCGGTGCGACCGAGACTGACCGTCGCCGTTCCTGACGTGCCGGCAACCAAGCTTTGAGCGGCGGGTGATGCCGAAAGCACGAAATCGGCGCTTGCCGACGGTACAATGGTCAACTGAAGGGGCACGGTCTTGTCCGCAACACCAGTTCCCTTCGCGCGAACCGTGAGCGCCAGTGATGCTGGCGGCGCGCCCGAGGCCACGGCAAGTGTGAGCGTGCTTACAGTTGTGCCAGTTGGCAAAAGCGCCGGCGTAAATGTCGCTGTCACATTTGCCGGAAGCCCTTCGACCGTGAGTCCCACCTGACCAATGAATCCGTTGGAGCGCGTCAGCGTGAGCGGAACACTGCCCGTTGTGCCCGTAGCAACGGTGACGTTCGTCGCGGCAGATGCAAGGTCGAGCACGCCCGTCACAACCGTGACGCTGACGTTTGTGCTGTCAGCGGGAGCGTTCTGGCCAGTCGCCTTGATCCTCGTCAGCGTCGTACCAGCGACGGCATTTGCCGCCGCGGTGAGCGTGAGGATTGACGTGGTGCCTGCCCCGCCCAGGGCGGGCGGATCAAATGTGGCAGTCACACCCAACGGGAGGCTGTCCATGCTGAGTGTTACCGCACCCGTATAACCCGTCGATCGGACAAGCCGCACGACCTGGATCTCGGTAACGTTCACTCCAATTGTTGGTGCCTGGTTGGAGGAGATTACCGCAATCGTGCCGGAAGTCGGAGTACCATTGTCCCCACCGGCCAAGTTGATGCAGCCCGCAAAAGCAGCGAGGGCCGCGAGCAAAGAAACCCGCAGGATGGAACGAGAAGGGGAACGGTACAAGCGCATCAAGAGCCTCGGAACTCGTATGGAAGGAACCACGTCCAGATGTGACACAGGGAACCACCCGCAGGTTCACCCACGTCACTCTGCAAATCTACCCGGCATCGCCGAAATTTAGGCGCCAACCGCTAGGTTGCAGGCAGAAAGTATCCGATGCCTCGGTTGAGGACAGGTGATTTACCCTCAGAAGGGAGGCCCAGATGCGAATCGTAAAAGGCAAATTCGCCGGACGGACCCTGACATCCCCGAACGATTTTCGCGTCCGGCCGACGGCCGAAAATGTGCGGACCGGGCTCTTGTCCATGATCCATGCCGACATTGAAAACGCCCGCGTGCTGGACCTGTTTGCCGGAACCGGCGCGCTCGGACTTGAAGCCATCTCGCGCGGCGCACGCAGCGCTGATTTTGTCGAAACGCGCCCAGCCAGTTTGCATGCATTGAAGGCGAACGTGGCCGCACTGCGTGGTGTGAAAGAACAAACACGTATTTTCAAAAAAGATGCGTTGCCGTTTGCCGCCGCATTAAGTGCGGAAAGTTACGACATCGCGTTTCTCGACCCGCCATACGGATCGAAGATGCTGGATCGCGTGCTGGAAAGTTGGATCGCGAATCGCTTTGCGCGGGTATTGGCGATTGAACATGCAACAACACACGTACTGCCGCGACCGTTTGACAAACGCATTTTTGAAGACAGCGCGGTGTCGGTCTATCGATTATAAACTGCGGCGCAAGGAGTCATCCGCGTATGCGTGACGGTTATGTACAAGTACGCGGCGCCCGCGAACACAATCTCAAAAATGTAAACGTTGATGTGCCTCGTGACGCCCTGGTGGTATTCACGGGTGTTTCAGGCTCCGGCAAGTCCTCGCTCGCGTTTGGCACAATGTACGCCGAGGCGCAGCGGCGTTATCTGGAATCGGTCGCGCCGTACGTGCGGCGTTTGATTGATCAGGTTGGAGCGCCCGCCGTGGATTCCATCGACGGACTTCCGCCAGCCGTCGCACTGCAACAGCAACGCGGCACTCCGAGTACGCGCTCGTCGGTTGGAACGGTCACTACGATTTCAGACTTGCTGCGCATGTTGTATTCACGAGCGGGCACGTACCCGCCGGGTCAGGCAATGTTGTACGCCGAAGCATTCTCGCCAAACACGCCTGAAGGCGCGTGTCCAAAGTGTCATGGACTGGGCCGGGTTTATGATGTCACCGAGCAATCGCTCGTGCCGGATCCGTCGTTGACGATTCGCGATCGGGCCATTGCCGCGTGGCCTCCGGCATGGCACGGACAGAATCTGCGCGACATTCTGGTGACGCTGGATTACGACATCGACACGCCATGGAAGAAACTTCCGAAGCGTGATCGCGATTGGATCTTGTTCACCGATGATCAGCCGGTTGTGCCGGTGTATGCGGGCTTCACGAATGCGGAAGTAAAACGCGCCATCAAACGCAAGGATGAACCCAGCTACATGGGAACGTTCACCAGTGCCAAGCGATATGTGCTGCACGCGTTTGCCACAACTGAAAGTGCGTTGATACGAAAGCGCGTCTCGCGTTATCTGCTGAGTAACGAGTGTCCGTTGTGCGAGGGCAAGCGCCTGACCCGTGCGGCACTGTCGGTGAAATTTGGCGGAATGGATATCGGTGAATTCGCTCGCGTACCGTTGCAACATTTGCACGACCTGCTGCGACCGCACGCCGAGGAATTGAGTGCCAGTGAATTGATGCATCACAAACATCCTGAAATTGTTCAGGTGGCACAGCGAATCACAAAAGACTTGCTCGCGCGCGTGGAAACTTTGACCGCCCTTGGACTCGGCTATCTGTCGCTCGATCGCACCACACCAACGTTGTCGCCGGGCGAGTTGCAAAGGCTGCGGCTGGCAACGCAAGTGCGAAGCAACCTGTACGGAGTCGTGTATGTGCTGGACGAGCCCTCAGCCGGACTGCATCCTGCAGACACGGAAGCGTTGTTGCGCGCGTTGCAGCAACTCAAGAACAGCGGAAATTCCCTGTTTGTCGTGGAGCACGAGGTTGACGTAATTCGTCGTGCCGACTGGATTGTCGACGTCGGTCCGGCCGCTGGCGAACACGGTGGAGAAGTGTTGTACAGCGGACCGGTTGATGGACTGCGAACCGTTGAGCAATCGATGACTGCGCGATATCTGTTTGCGCCTCACGGTGAAACCGCGCGAACGCCTCGCGCTCCCACGCAATGGATTTCTCTCTCCGGAGTTACGCGCAACAATATCCGGAATCTTGACGTTCAATTTCCCATCGGAATTCTGACAACGGTCACGGGAGTTTCAGGCTCCGGAAAATCAAGCCTGGTCAGTCAGGTTCTCGTTGAACTCGTTGCAGAACATCTTGGGCAAGAGCTGGCCGCGGAAGACGTTCCGGAAGGCGGCGAAGTTGACACGTCATCCGAGCGGGAATTGGCGGGGCGTATCACGAGCGGTGCGAATCACGTTCAGCGTCTGGTGCAAGTCGATCAAAAACCAATCGGACGAACACCGCGTTCAAATCTCGCGACGTACACCGGGCTGTTTGACGGCGTTCGAAAGTTGTTCGCTGCTACAAAGTCGGCTCGGGCAAAACGTTACACCGCCGGACGATTTTCTTTCAATGTCGCATCGGGGCGCTGCGAAACGTGCGAAGGCGAAGGATTCGTGAGCGTCGAGTTACTGTTTCTCCCCAGCGTGTACGCACCGTGCCCGACTTGTCATGGCGCGCGTTACAACGAAGCCACACTCAAGATCACGTATCGCGAAAAAACAATTGCGGATGTGTTGCGACTTACAGTGGACGCGGCCGCCGATTTCTTTGCGGATGAACCTGCAGTGTTTCGGCCGCTGTCGGTATTACGTGAAGTCGGACTCGGCTATCTGCGCTTAGGCCAACCGGCAACCGAACTTTCCGGCGGTGAGGCGCAGCGCATCAAACTGGCCACCGAGCTGCAGCGGGTACGCCGCGGCAACACGTTGTATGTCCTGGACGAACCAACAACTGGATTACATCCATCCGATGTTGACCGTTTGATGACGCAGCTAAACGGATTGGTAGAGTCGGGCAACACGGTTATCGTCGTGGAACATGACATGCGCGTTGCAGCTGCCAGCGATTGGATTATCGATATCGGCCCGGGCGCGGGCGAACTTGGCGGACAGATAGTTGCGAGCGGACCTCCGATATCCGTCGCGTCGTCGACGGCCAGCAGAACCGCGCCCTATTTACGCGAACAATTCGCGCATCAAATCGGCCGCACCAATCTCGCGGCAAGCTGACGCGTTCTGACCCGCCCACAACGGAGAAAAATCTTCGTTGCCTTGCGATTCAAACTTCGCGCGCAACGGAAACATCGCAGTTGCCGCTAATG
>JBDTTO010000112.1:0-7952 GCA_039930585.1 Gemmatimonadaceae bacterium | reverse complement strand
CACGAATAGTCGAGCGCACCATCGGGCTCGGGCGAATCGGGTGTGATGCCCAGCATGGTCTGGCAATCGCCCCGCCCTGAGATGCCAATGTGGACCTGGCTCACAATCGCACGCATGACGTCGGCCGGCTGTTTGCCATATCGCCACAGATTGCCGCGAAAGTTGTAGTCGCACGAAATTGTGAGACCAAGTTTACGCGCGGCCATGACCGACTCGAGGCACAGTTGCGCGGCGCTTTCACTGAGGGCGGGTGTAATTCCGCTCACGTGCAGCCACGTTGCGTCTGCGAAAATTTCGTTCCAATCAAACGCCGACGGTTCGATTTCCGCGAAGACCGAAGCCGCGCGATCGTAAATCACGCGACCGGGACGCTGACCGGCCCCCGACTCGAGATAGTAGGTACCAATGCGTCCGTCGCGTTGCACAATGTGCGACGTGTCGAGTCCGTACACGCGCATTGCACCAATCGCCGCATCGCCAAGTGCGTTGGTGGGAAGTGCGGTGACCAATGCCGCGCTGATTCCATCAGACGCCAATGCTGCAGCGACGTTCGCTTCTGCGCCGCCAAACGTTGCTTCGAGATGATCCGACTGCATCAGCCGTTCGTAACCCGGCGCCTTGAGTCGCAGCAACAGTTCGCCGAGTGCAACAACGCGCGGTGTGGGCATGTCAGGACGTCCGCGCAATGGCCGACATCTCGCGCATCGTATCTACAGTCTCCCGTTCGACGCGGTTGAAATCGCCGGACGCGAGCCACGACTCCGGCGCCATCCAGCTGCCACCACATGCAATGACACGGCCAGTCGCCAGATAGTCGGCCATCAAGGTTCGTTTCATGCCGCCAGTCGGAATAAATTTCACGTCGGCGTACGGCGCGCACACGGCCTGCAGATAACGCAAACCACCCGCGGGCTCCGCCGGAAAAAACTTCAATACCTTGAGCCCCAATCGCAGTGCGACTTCAATTTCCGTGGGCGTAACCACACCCGGAAAAACCGCAATTGATTGCGACTGACAATATTCGACGACTGCCGGATTAAGTCCCGGTGACACAATAAAACTGGCACCGGCCTGCACGGCATCGGCCGCCTGTTTCTCACTCAGCACAGTTCCCGCGCCAACGGTGACATCGGGGCGTTCGGCGCTGATGCGTCGAATGGATTCAAGCGCGGATGCGGTCCGGAGCGTCACTTCGGCAACGGGAAGTCCGCCGCGCGATAGTGCATCCGCCAGTGGCAACGCCTGCGAAGAATCGGGAATAACGAGAACAGGCAACACGCGCAAAGCGCTGAGCTGGCCGACGACATCGCGCGCGATGGTCATGTGAATGCAGTGACGGAGTTGGGCGGTGGGAGCCAGGTTGCGCGGAAGTTCAACGGGAAATCTGCGCGCGTGCCTCAATGAAGCAACCTAACATCATCTCGCGCTCAAACCTTCCCACAACCCTTGCAGGTACATCGCGCCAAGTGCTCGATCATGCAGGCCATAACCTGGCCGCCCGGTTTCGCCCCAGATCATGCGGCCGTGATCGGGACGCATGGGCCCGCCGAAGTTTGTGTTGCGCAGGGCCTGTATCACGCCGCGCATATCGACGCTGCCGAATTCGGTCGGATGTGGAGCTTCGTGAAATTGCTTTTCACCTGTTCGCAGCACATTGCGGCAGTGCATGAAGTGAATTCGCTGCATGGTACCGAACTCGCTTACCATCGCGGGCAAATCATTGTCCGGCGACGCACCCATCGAGCCCGTGCAGAATGTCAAACCATTTGCCTGATGGTCAACCAACGCCAGCAGACGTCGGAGTGCTGCCGCATTTGTGATGATGCGTGGCAAGCCAAACACCGACCACGGCGGATCATCCGGGTGAATCGCGAGCTTCACACCCAACTCGGCCGCAACGGGAACGACGCGCTCGAGAAAGTATCCGAGATTGTCCCACAACTTCTGCTCATCCACAGCACTCCACTGAGCGAGGAGTTTCTGTAGTTCGTCTTTTGTGTATGCGGCGCCCCAGCCCGGCAGTTCACCGGTCCCACGCGAAAGATCGACACGCTGCAGCGCTTTGTCGTCGTATGCCAACGCCGTTGATCCATCGGGCATCGGCATCGCGAGGTCGGTGCGCGTCCAGTCGAACACCGGCATGAAGTTGTAACACACGACCGGCACACCAACGCGCGCAATCTCGCGCAGACTCTCGCACCAGGCTGCGATGTATCCGTCACGCGAGGCCAGACCGATCTTGATATCTTCATGCACGGGAATGCTTTCTACAACAGACCAGCGCAGTCCGGCATTGCTGATCTGTTCTGCAACGGCGTTCACGGAATTTTCCGTCCACGCTTTTCCTATCGCAATTTCACTGACCGAACTCACAATACCAGTCACGCCCGGAATCTGCCGAATGTGCTGCAGCGACACCGGGTCGTCACTGCCAAACCAACGAAGCGTCATCTCCATCGTTATTCGGATTTCGAAAAGTTGTACGTGTCGCGCGCCAATTCATATGCCATGGCGCGAGCCATCAATCGCGCATCATCCATGTCGATGATGTGACGAGAAACGAGACTGCCGAGGAAGTTGGCGTCGATGCGGCGTGAGAGATCATGACGCGCAGGAATGGAGCAAAACGCGCGTGTATCATCGTTGAAACCCGCCGTGTTCCAGATGCCGGCGGTTTCGGTTGTTTGCTGGCGGAAACGTGTCATGCCTTCAATCGAATCGTTAAACCACCACGCGGGACCAAGGCGCACGGCTGGATAGTGTCCGGCCAACGGCGCGAGTTCGCGCGCATAAGTGGACTCGTCCAACGTGAACAACACGATTCGGAAATTCGGGTGATTGCCGAACGCGTTGAGTAACGGTGCGAGATTGTGCGTGAACTCCGCAACGATTGGGATGTCGCCACCAATGTTCGCACCAAATCGATCAGCCAAAAACGCGTTGTGGTTGCGATACACGCCCGGGTGTAACTGCATCACCAGTCCATCTTCGGTTGACAGGCGCGCCATTTCCATCAACATGTGCGCCTCGAATCCCACCTGATCTTCAATCGATGCGTTACCGCTCTTGGCTCGCGAGAAAACTTCGTTCGCAACGCCAACACTGAGTGGCGCCGCGTACGGATGCATGACACCGTGATCAGTGGCAGTGGCGCCCATCGCCTTGAAATCGGCGCGACGTCGTGCCAGCGCACGAACAAACACTTCCACATCCTCGATTGGTGCGCCGGTCATCACTTCGAGTCGCGTCAGTTCCCGGCGCCATTGTGGACTCGTGATGTGAAACAGCGTGTCCGGCCGGAATGTCGGGACAACCCGTCCGTTCCATCCGGAACCCAAAATGTGTTCGTGATGTCGCAAATCGTCAGTTGCGGGGTCAGTCGTTGCCAGCACTTCAATGTTGAATCGACCGAAGAGTGCGCGCGGAAGATATTCCGCGCTGGCCAGCCGTTCTTCGATGGCGTCGTACACGCGATCTGCCGAATGCGCATTCAGTTTCTCCGTTACGCCAAACAAGTCGGTGAGTACGTGCTGCAACCACACGCCGCTTGGTGTGCCGAGAAACAAGTGGAAACGTTCAGCAAACAGTTGCCAGATAATGCGTGGGTCATGCTCAACATCCGATCCGTCCAACCGCGTGATGCCCAGTGACTCCATACTTACGCCTTGCGAATACAACATTCGCACGATGTAGTGATCGGGAGTGATAAGCAACGTTGCAGGATTCGCAAATCTCGCGTTCTCAGCCAGCATCCTCGGCTCAACGTGACCGTGCGGACAAATCAGCGGCAACAAGCGCGTTTCTTCGTACAGTTCGCTCGCAACCCGGCGGATTGCCGGGTCAGCATCAAAGAAACGATCGGGATTCAGCATGTCGTGCAATCAGTAGTCGCGGACAATCGCGCGCTAGCGGGCCGCGATTAGCGGTGCGGGCGAAAGTCGATCAACTGCCTGCATGGCCGCGCGAATGTAGCCGAGAGCATAGGCCATTCCCGCGTGCCATGGGGCACCGCACGTCATTTCGGGCGTATGATCGGGAATGATGACGCCGTCATATCCGATATCACGCAACTGCTGCACAACACGAATCATGTCGATGTCGCCTTCGTCCACGAACACTTCCTGATAGTGCGGAACTTTGCCACGCACGTTGCGGAAATGCACGTACCCAATCTTGCCCTGACGACCGTAGTGCTCGACAGCGTCGTAAACGTCGCCTTGTGGCATTTCTGCGATTGACCCCAGACAGAACTCCAGCGCACTTGCCTTGCTCGGTACAAGATCAAGCATGCGTTGATATTTGTCTGGTCTGTTCACGAGACGTGCAGTGCCTCGCAACACTTCGGCTGGCGGATCATCGGGATGTAACGCCATGCGCACGCCACTTTCTTCGGCAATCGGAAGAATTTCTCCGAGAAACCATTCGAGACGCTGCCACAGCTCTACGCTCGAAACTGGAGGCACAATGCCTTCGGGCGCGTTTGGATCGTACACCATGTTCCACACCATGCCGTTGGGCATTGGTATAGTTGTGTCGACAGCAGACTCATCGTACACCAACGCCTTTGCACCGCCGCGTCCGTACGGCCCTTTTGTCCAACCCCACACGCCTGCAATGCTGAAGTTGTACCCCATGATTGGTATACCAACGCGACCAATTGTTTGAATGGTGCGCTTGAGCGTTTCCATCTGTTCACGTTTTTTCGGTCCGTCCAGCAACACGTCGTACCAGTGCGATGGATCGAAGTTTTCAATTGCTTCCCACACCAGTCCATTTGCTTCGATTTCGCGCTTGATCGCCACGAGATCGCTGTAGTCCCACGGCTTGTCCTGATTTTGCGTAACACCCCAGCCGAGTCGATTGGGACCGCTGGTGAGATTGGGTGATGCGCCGGCGAAGTAGTTCACGAGATGCACTACCAGATGGGAAACGCCCGCCTGTTTCGCAAACTGAAAGTTGTCCGTGGTAAGCAGGCTGCGATACAAACCGAGTCCGAGTTTCATTTTTTCGATGTCCTAGACGCCAGTGTATGCGCTGAATCCGCCGTCAACCGGGATGACGACACCAGTGACGAATGAGGCCGCATCACTGCAGAGAAATTGCAAAGCGCCACTCAACTCGTCCGGGCGACCAAAACGACCCATCGGTGTGCGGGCGACAATTCGTTCCGCACGCGGCGAGTACGAACCATCGGCGTTAATCAACACCGCTCGATTTTGCGTCGAAACAAAAAACCCTGGTGAGAGTGCATTCACGCGAATGCCTTCACCGCACTGGCGCGCGAGATCGACGGCGAGCCATTTGGTGAAGTTCTCGATTGCCGCTTTTGCCATTGAATATCCCATCACGCCACTGATCGCCTGTGTTGACGCCATCGAAGAAATGTTCACGATGCTGCCTGACTTCTGTCGTGCCATGGCGGCACCGAATACGAGTGATGGAATCACTGTGCCGTGGAGATTGAGTTTCAGCACTTCGTCAAACGCATCAAGCGGCATGTCGAACGGCGGAACGCCGTCGGTGCGCGCTCGCGCAACGTTTCCACCCGCGGCATTCAGCAGAATATCAATGGTGCCCCATTCGCCAAGAATGCGATCGCGCGCCGACTTGAGTGATGCTTCGTCGAGTACGTCGGCGACAACAGCCATCGCCGTCACACCCATTTCGGTCAACTGCTCCGTCTTTGCAATCGCTTCATCCCGACGTCGACCAAGAATGGCAACACGTGCGCCCGCACGAGCGAGCGTGTCAGCCATACCACCGCCCAACACGCCGTACCCACCGGTCACTACTGCAACGCGATCGGTGAGGCCAAATAGAGATTCGTTCATCAGTTGAGCGGAGAGTTGGTGGGATCCCACGCCTGCAAAATCTGTTGCACGTTTTGCAGATGTGAGCGCATGCGCGCGACGGCCAATTGTGATTGATGTTGCTTGAGCGCAGCCACGATCGCGAGATGTTCGGCGTGATCCTGCTCGCGCATATTCTGAATGTCGAGAATCAGGCGCTGCTCGCGCGAGAACAGTTTGGTGAGAACTCCCAACAATTGTTGCAGCACTGAATTGCCCGAAGCAATCGCGATCTGTTGATGAAACGCGAGGTTGGTTTCATTCAACACGGCGTCATCATGCAGATTGTCGCCGGCTGTCTTGAGCAACCGATCCATCTCCACAAAATGTTCGGACGTCGCGTGTTGTGATGCGAGAGCGACGGTAGTCGTTTCGATGGGAATGCGCGCTTCAATGAGATCAAGCAGCAGCTTCTTTGACACCGCGACATCGAACACCGGGTTCGCAATCACCATGGACTCATCTACGCGACCAACGTAGACGCCGGAGCCGTGCCGAATGTCGACGACACCGACCGCCTCGAGCGTCTTGAGCGCTTCGCGGACCGTCGGTGCTCCCACCTGAAAATTCGCGGCCATGACGGCAATCGAGGGGAGGCGTTCCCCTGCCGCATAGGCGCGTTTCCGAATGAGCTGGCGGATTTTCTGGGCCAGATCGTCGGCGAGGCCCTGTCGGGCGACTGGCTGGATCAGGTCACGCATCAGATCCCTGGAATGATGTGAACAAGTCATATTATGACTTGAACAATTTCTAGCCGTTGAGTTCCGGAGTCAAGCCTGCAGCGCCTGATAAATTGCGGCAGATCGCAACCTTCCTCTGAGAGCCGGAAACGATGGCGAAGACCGTTACTGCTGCAATCATGCGCGAGCCGAACGCCCCAATCGAAGTGGGTGAATTGCCGTGGCCCGAACTCACGTCCGGCAGCGCAATGTTGCGTACGCTCTATTCAGAAGTGTGCGGAACGGACGTCCATTTGCATCACGGACGGCTGGCGGGTGTGCCTTACCCCATCATTCCCGGCCACGTTTCCATCGGACATCTCAGTGAGATTCGTGGCACGGTGCGCGACTTGAACGGAGTGCCATTCAAGGAAGGCGACCTCGCCACCTTTCTCGACGTTCACGAAACGTGTGGGCAGTGCTACGAGTGTCTCGTCACGAAACAGACGACACGTTGTCCATCGCGCCGAGTGTATGGAATTACGTACGGGGTGAACGATGGACCCTTGGGCGGATGGGCCGATCACATCTGGATGAAACCCGGTGTTCGTTTGTTGCGCGTGCCGGAAGGCGTTGATCCCGCGCAGTTTATTGCTGGTGGTTGCGGTCTCGTTACGGCACTCCACGCCGTTGAGCGCGCCGATCTGCGTCTGGGAAATTCCGCAGTCGTATTAGGTGTCGGCCCCGTCGGGCAGGCCGCCATCGCACTCGCAAAACTTGCGGGCGCTTATCCGATTGTTGCGATTGGTGCACCGGAAGCACGTCTTGAGTTCGCGTTGCAGATGGGTGCATCACACGTGGTGCCCCTTACGCTCTCGCCCGACGAACGCGCCGCTGCGGTGCGTGACGCAAACGGTGGACGCGGCGTTGACGTTGTCATTGAAGCGGCGGGTGATCCGCGCGCTGTGAGCGATGCACTCAACATGGTGCGTGATGGCGGCCGCGTGGTGATTGCCGGCCAATACACCGACGCCGGAGACATCGACATCAATCCGCATCGGCAGATCAACAAAAAACACGTTGAGATTCGCGGTTGCTGGGGATGCGATTACTCACACTTTCACGGTGCGCTGCAGATTCTCGCGCATCAGGGGCGTGATCTGCCATGGACGCAAGCAATTTCGAAACGCTACACACTTCAGGAAGCCAACGAGGCGTTGGCGGCAGTTGCCAATCGCGATGTGGTGAAGGCGTTGATTGTACCCAACTGATTGACGCACGCAACGTGCATTAAATCAAAGGGCCGCTTATTCACTAAGCGGCCCTTCTTCATTCGAGACAACGCCTGATGCAACGTTGAATTATGATTCCGGTTTCCCGACCGTGAACACGACGTAATCCGCTTTCTTTCGCATTGACTTCGCATCGACCGCGTCGAGATCGG
>JBDTTO010000111.1:0-7985 GCA_039930585.1 Gemmatimonadaceae bacterium | reverse complement strand
CCGCCCCAGGAATGGCCGACGAGAATCACTGGTCCGTCCTGCTGCGCGATGATGCGTTTGGTGGCGGCAACATCGTCAGCCAACGACGTTAACGGATTCTGTACGGCGGTGACGTGATAACCTTTGGCGCGAAGAATCGGAATAACTTTTCCGTAGCTCGAACCGTCGGCGAACGCGCCATGCACAAGCACGATGTTCCGCACCGATCCGGCCTGGTTGCCAGTTCGTGCTTTCGAATTCGTTGCGGCAACAACAGATGCTAATACCAATGGCAATCCGACCATGGCGGTTGTGATCTTCAATGCGGCAAGCACTGTATGCTCCTGGAGATGCGTGATGGATTGATCGCGAACGATTCTGATCGCTCGGCTCACACGCGCCGCGATTTCATCGCAACGTGCGGTGAGGAACCATGTGATATCCGGAACGCATCCGCATTACCCTTCCGGGTAGTCATTAACTACTCCGATGGACGGGCGCTCCTGGCACGCATTACCGCGGAGCGTAGCCGAACGATCTATTTGGAGTTTCCGAGTCGCCCAGGCACGCCCAACACCGCCGCAAACGCCGGCTTCGGCTGCCGATTTCGATCAAATAGCAACGGATAGTTCGTTCGGTTTGGAATCGGGTATCCATTCTTCCACGACATGCCATCGTGTACGCCCCAAAACGTTACGCGATCAATTTTGTCGCGCTTCCGATAGAAGATCTCGAACAGTTCAGCGTAGCGCCTGGCAAGCACCTGTTGTACGGAATCGGGTAGCGCGCTGGGAAATGGATCGAGATACTTCTTGAACTCTTCAAGCTGAAATTGCGGTTCGCTGAATGACTGCCCGATGATCTGCCCTTCTCTGGTTAAGGGCAGCACATCAACATCAAGTTCCGTGATCATCACCTTTACGCCGAGCGCGGCAAACGAATCAATGGCGGCTTCGATGTAATCCGTGCGCGGATAGTTGAGCCCCCAATGTGCCTGAATGCCCACGCCATCAATGCGAATGCCCTCCTTCTTGAGCATGCGAACAAGACGCACGATACCGTCGCGTTTGGTCGGACGTTCGGCGTTGAATTCGTTGTAATACAATTCGGTGCCGGGCGCGTACTGTCGCGCAAACCGAAATGAGAGTTTGACAAGGCTGTCGCCGTTGCCGATAGCATTGACCCAGGTAGTTGGTCGATACGAACCGTCTTCGGCCACAACTTCGTTCACAACATCCCACGCGTGTACGCGACCTTTGAAGTGTGTGCCTACCGCTTCGATGTATTGACGCAAATTTTCGACCACAGTAGCGCGCGGGTTTGCCTTTCCGTCCGCGCTTTGCAGAAACCATGATGGTGTGGAATTGTGCCACACGAGTGTGTGTCCAACAATGAACATGTTGTGCTGCAAGCCAAGCGCGACAAACGCATCTGCCTCAGCGTAGTCGAAAACTCCTGGTCGCGGATTGAGCGTCGCGGCCTTCATCACGTTTTCGGCAGTAATCGTATTGAGTTGCTGGATGACGATGCGCTGCGAGAGAGAGTCGCGCCCCGAAACAATTTCCGGATTAATAGCGCTGCCAATCCGAAAGGCGTTTGCGTATGCGGCTTTCAGGGTCAGTGCGCGCGCCCCGCGCGATCCGTAGGCGCAACTACCAAGAACGGCGAAACTGGCGATGGCGAACGCGGCGTGTTTCATCGAGATGCAATAGTGATCGGAGGACTTCACGACACCACACAAACCTTCGACTTGCGTGATGTCAGGACCCGAAATGAGTACTGCGATCCCGTGTGGCACAATGCGCGGCAGTCGAGCTCAGCGTCGGGGGTACCTTTATCCGCATAACATGAGCCGTCTGTTGAGAATTACCGCGTTTCAAGAATCACTATAATCTCGCTGCTGCTTCTCGCGCCTAAAATTCCATACGCACCCCTGACACCTGCGATGATCGCACCGTCCCGCAAAGAACTGGCATAGTTGCTATCAATTGCCGAAATCGTAATACGTGCCAAATTGTCATTTCCGGCGGCGATGTGCGGCAACACCACGAAAGTATCGGTCGTGCTCTGCAGCCCGTTATTCACGTTAATGCCATTGACGAGATACGTGCTCGACCCTGCAACTTTATTCCAGATAAGTCGCCGCTCTATACCGTCTGCCTCGACTCTCAAGATTGGCCGAAGAGGAATTGTCACCGTGCCCGTGATTTCGCGACCGTGTGTTATTACTCGCAACCGATACGTTTGTCCGGGCTGCAGATTTGTACGGCCAAGCCCTTCCGCGTCAGCTAATTCGGGCAGTTCGTAGTTGCCCTGTCTGGGTGGCGCTGGCACGCGATTACGAAAGACAAACGCAGCGTTGTCGGCAACGCGGTATAGAGCAAATTCATCGGCAGTGCGAAATTCCAATGAGGTCGGCACACCCGTCGTGGCCAAAATTGCCGATTGCGCAGCATCTGGTGCGACGGGAGGGTCGGCCGAGAGCACAAGGTAGAGCATCGGCTCCTCAGTGCGCACGAATAGTGGCACCGCTGTGTCGCAACCACTCAATAGCGCAGTGCCGAATATTGCAGCAGTCATGAGCTTCGCGCGAAGTCGCGCAGGAGTCACCATTTGACTTCAAGTCCGATCGATGGCAACACCGGCAGACTTCTTTTGCGCGCCCCATCGTATTCACACTTGAAAGTGCTGTTGACACAGAGTGCGTACTGCCCCACATCGTAGTCCAGGCCATTTGTTTTTGCGAACACATTGATCGCTTGCAATGACAAAACCCAAGCAGCGTTCAGCGCGTGCCATCCATAACGCATTCCGACGTCCACCCGCGAGTATCCGGGAGTGCGCGACGTCAGCGGATCGCCGTAGAAAAACACCGGGTGGAATCGTCCATCCGCTGAAGGCGCAAGAAGTCGCAGATTGACCGGCGTCGCTGCGGGACCACTGTGCATTTGTGCCGTTGTTGTCAGCGAAAGTCTGGTGCGTAGTGGAAGTGAAGCGAAGGCGCTCAGTTGATGTGGCGCGTCCCATGCCACGGGCAATGCAATTCCGTTCAACGCTTGCCGCGCGCGCTGTCGTGTGTAGCTCGCCCGAAAGGCAATTCCGTTTGGGATCCGGACGTCAGTGGTAGCAGTAGCTCCGACTATTGTGCCCGATGCACGCAAAAACAAACTGCCCTGATCGACATCGGACGTGGCGGAAGCGACAGTCGTATTTGAAAGACTCGACGGTGCACGCAATAACGTGTCGCGAATTGTTTGATTCCGGTACTTGCGTACGTACGCCGAAAAGTTGGCTGTGAACTGTAGACCACGGGTCTTGGGCTTCGGGCGCCACTCTGCGGACAGTGCCATAACATCCGCTCGCCTGGGCATGTTTAGCAAGAATACCGGTTGCGTGATACTCCCGGCATCGGGTTCGCTCGCAATTGCGTCGAATTGGTATCGTCTGTTCAGACTCAAATCGATTTGCAAGACTGTCGCGGGGGTCAGCGACACCAGGAAGCGCGGCGCGACAAACGTGTTGCCAGCTACGGTGGACATATGTGCGCCAACCGTAGTACGCCACCGAATTCCCGGAACATATGACGTTTCACCGAACAGTCCGACGACGTTTTGCTGTACACGCGCGTCGAAAGTGGACGGCACCGCACTTCGAAACAGACCGAAGACACCCTGACCGCTCCACTGGTGTCGATGGTCGCGAGCTGCAATGGATGCGCCAAATGAGCTCCGCCAATTCCGACTCGTGTATTGCCCGGTGAGTGAGCCGGTTCGCCACCGTTGTGTTACTTGAACTTGATTGCGACGCAGGCTGTCAGCCGTTTCGACCTCAGAAATCGAAGCCGCGCGAGAAGCGAACGTATTGTCGGTGGAGAGATTCCCGGACCACTCCCAATTATTGCCACGAAATACCAGCTTCAACCCCAGCAGATTTTCGCCCCACTTTGGCTCTCCAGCGTGCGTCGCATTGACTGTAACGGGCCACGCGTCTCTGGTTGAAAAACTAACAATGCTGCTCGTCCAATTCTGTTTCCAATCGCGATCAACGCGCAGCAACAAGTCACGGAAACCGGGAAGCTGCGTGTCGTCAGAAGTGCCAACGCGTTGACTGTACTGGTGCAGCAATTTGTCAAGGTAACTTGCCCGTGCGCTGACGAGCACGTCAAATCCGACGATTGATGGTTGCGTGAGGGTTGCGCTCGCGGACGCGAGGCTGACCACCAACTCCCGAGATCGTTCGATTTCAGGGTGTTTTGTCATGAGCGCAATTTCACCACTCAGGTGACCATCCTGCGCGCTGGGCAGGAAGTGCATCAGAACGTCGGCACGATCCAACGCCGCGACGTTGAATGCGCCCAGGACGCTGTTCACGTGAAATGGCGACTGCAGCGGGTGACCATCAAGTGTGATTGCGTGTTCATCGCTTGCTCCGCCGGCGAAGTGCACTCTGCTCAGAAGGTCGTTCGGCTGAGATACCGCAGGCAACAACACCAGCAAGCGAAACACGTCCGGTTCGGCAAGCGGCGGTGCCTGCCGGATCGTCTCGGTGGTGATGGTCGCACTCATTGGCGCTTGTTGTTGTTGACTCACGACGATACTTCGCAATTCCGTTGGCGCTGTCGCGAGTCGGACCGTGAGCGTATCACGCCGAGATTCTCCAACGGTGATATGGACTGCGACCGCAGCCCGGGTAAATCCGATGCGGCGCACCAACAAGCGAAAGTCCCCGGCTTGAAGTGGAAGCTCGAACGTTCCGTCTTTCCGTGTCGTTACGCGCAAAGCGGTGCCTTCTACCTCGACGTTGGCATCCGCTACGCGTGCGCCGGACTCATTAAGGACGCGCCCAACAATTCCGGAAGCCGGTTGGGACTCGGCCGCGCGCGCAAACGATTGCAGTGCAAAAGCAAAAACCAAAACAGTTTTTCGCATCTCGATAGTCAATAGACGGGTTAGACACGTGCCACCCGGCTGGCACGTGTCTGATTCGTTACCGATATTCTAGCTTGATGGAGGCAGAATACGTTCCCTGATACGGCCCTGCGGCGGGCGTGCCACTCAGATCGTAATAATCGATAAAGGAATTCATTGTCGCAGCAAACGGCAGCGCGCCAGTGCCGCCGTCGAAAAAGCGTCGACCGAAATCGTCGTTACCGAAAGTTAGACCGCCATCAATCTCGACTGCGTAAAGCCCGTAGCCGTGCGTTCCGGATTGCCCCGGACATCCCGCTCCAGCCACATTGGTAACGCCGGGACTGACGAGAATGGTAAGGCCGGTGTGAGTCACTCCCGACGACAGTGTTGCGCTTCCAGTTCCTGCGCCACAAAACGAGCTGTAATACCATGGCGGATTGAAGGTCGCATATCCATACCAAACGAAGGAATTGAATTGCATCTCTAAACTGCCTCCCCAACCGTCACCGCGCGGAGAGTAGAACTGCGTGACATACACGCCCGTTGCCAACGGACCCGAGCCACCTCCACCGCCGCAGTTGGGTTGGCATGGCTCCTCTTCAATATTGCTGATCTTGAGTGGTCGGTCTTCGATGACATCGCCAGAGGACGTTTGTGCGTTACCGATAATCGCGAACTTCGGCTCGGCTGGATGTATTATGATGAGCGGTGGGCCATCAGCGGCGTCGGTGAGGTATAGCGTGTGCACCGAACCGTCTGTGCCAAACGCCTCAATGGATGGTGAGTCCAGGTCGAATGTGTAGCCTACTAGAATGTCCGACGTACCGCGCCAATGTTCGCGATGCTTTTTGAACGGAACATAAAAGTCCATGTTCGGCAAACGACCAATGACGTTGTGCACATCAACCGTTGGCTGCTGCGCCACTCGCGACATTTCACTCAACACACCGTCCGCACCGGCCGTGCTGAAGTATTTTGCCAATTCGAGCTTGTGATCGGTTACACGAGAATCACGCATCGCGTCGCGCAATGCAGATCGAACATCGGAGTTTGCCAATGCCTGCGCAACGGAGCGCGCGATAAATCGAGTGTCACTTCGACTATCGGCTGCAGTCACGGTAGCCGTTTGAAGCTCGCTCGGGGGGCCGTCATTACTTTCGGATTTCGTAAGGTCCGGTGAACCCGCGCATCCGGAAACGATGATGCCCATTAGAAGAACGGAAGATGCGTAACGCACGTGGTCTCCTTGTTGTAGACAACTATTCAGTGAATTGAGAATTTCTTTGGACGATTCCTTCAACAACTCTTTTGTTTCGCACATACTAACTTGCCCTACTTTTTTCTCATTGCCATTGGTCAGACAGATCGCATTGTCATCACTTCGGGATGCGAAGCTACTGCACTTTGGATTAGTTGTCAACGATGGCGTTTGCGCGAATGAGCCCGCCGAGCGAGAGCGCGTGAATGAGCCCTCGTGCGATGGCGCGTCACAGCGCAGATCAAGCACGGGTAAGGTGATCTTACGCACACATGTTGGCGATGGATTTTGCGATGAGTCACGTGAGTGACATGGGAACTTACCGTTAGTTCGGCATCATAACGCCAAGGCGGGTGTCGGCACGTGACGATCCGTTTGCAAGCAAAATCCACCGCGCTGAAATTGTAAAGACGGTGCAACGCTGCGAAAAATGCGGTGCCTGCTGATGGCCACAACGCGCCCTCATTTTCGTTTGCGCGAATTGATTCTTCCACGTGTGCCCGTTCAGCGCTGCCCGGTTTGACATTCCGAGCGTGCTCGTGTGCGTAGTACTTGTGTTGAAGAACCCATGTGTGTGCGCAGTGATCGAGTCCGAACTCTGAAACCGCCAGCGCTGGAAACCGTTAGCAGGACAGCCGGATTTCAGTTCGCAGGGATGCCCGCACAGATCAGTACTTCGCGCGCTCCTCTCTGGATTTTCCCGAGTTCAACTCACACCTTCTCATCTGATCACTTCAGAGAATTCTCTCTGCGACTCCTCATTGATTGCCCATGGCCAACGAAAAACCAGCGACGCTCCAGGATCTCGCCGTTGATTCCCTGTTTGGTCCCTATCGGATCAAACGCGTGCTGGGGCGCGGCGGCATGGGTGTTGTGTACGAGGCCGAACATGTGGCCGATGGACGCGTCGTCGCGCTGAAGCTGCTGACGGTCGATCTCGACAAGATGGACGCGCGCGAACGATTTCTGCGCGAAGGGCAGACGGCCGCCGCCATCAATCATCCAAACGCCGTCTACATCTACGGCACCGAAGAAATTGATTGCACACCTGCAATCACGATGGAACTCGTGCCCGGCGGAACGCTTGATGAAAAAATCAAGGAACGCGGCTCGCTTCCATGGGCGGAAGCAGTGGAGGACATGTTGCAAGTCATCGATGGACTCGATGCCGCACATTCCGCTGGCATTCTGCACCGCGATGTAAAACCGTCAAACTGTTTTGTAGGCCCCGGTGGCACGGTAAAGATCGGCGACTTTGGTTTGTCGAAGCCAATTGACGGCAGTGATCAACTGAAACTCACGCAAACCGGATTGTTTCTTGGCACTCCGGTCTTTTCATCGCCCGAGCAGCTGCTTGGCGAATCACTCGATGTGCGGAGTGACATCTACGCGGTTGGTGTGACGTTCTATTCAATGCTTACGGGGCAGCTTCCATATCAGTCCGGTTCGATGATGCAAGTTGTTGCCGCGGTACTGAACGGAGCGCCCGCGCCAATCACCAACGTTCGCAAAGATCTTCCGCAGCCGGTCATCGATGTGGTCATGAAAGCGATGGCTCGGAAAGCGGCCGATCGATACCAGAGTTACGCCGAATTTCGCACAGCGGTTGCGGCACTGCGTGTTGACACGTTGTTGCCGGCGACGCTGTGGGATCGGTTTCGCGCGACGATCGTGGACTGGTTGGTGAATATCGCGTTCGTGTCGGGCATCTCGGTGATCTTCTTTCCCGGTGCATTTTCGGTCGGCAACGGACGCGTGTCGGATTGGCGACAAGTGCTGGCAAGTTTTTTTGTCACACTGCTTGTTGTGGGCATCCCGGAATCACTGCGCGGGCAGTC
>JBDTTO010000110.1:0-7998 GCA_039930585.1 Gemmatimonadaceae bacterium | reverse complement strand
AAGCAGCTTCGCCCCGGCGCAGTCTGCGGGTGCCGGTCCGATGACGCGCGCCGAATGCGGAGAGCCCGTTGTTATTGGAGGTATTGGAATCAGCGGCCATGGTTTCCTGCCGAAGAGTGCACCGCAACATCAGCAATCATTGCCTCGACAAAGGCTGCGGTATTTACCAATCCAACCCATCGCGCGCCAACGCGCAACACGCCGTCCAGCACACGATCGGCGCTGACCAACGCGGGCGGCGTCTTCAAACCATTGAGGCTCACCTGCGGAGCTGCTTCGGCGTTGTCCACCAGCAACCCAATCAACCCGCGCATCGATGGCAGAACGAGCGTGACCGGTTCGGCGCCTTGACGCGTGGTTTGCAGCACGCGTGACGCATCGAAGACCGCCAGCAATTCGTGGCGCACGCGCAGTATGCCAACCATTGCGCCGCTTCGCGACGAAGTATCAACATCGCACCCATCAACAACTTCTTCGACATTTGCGAGCGGCATCGCAAACCGTTCTGCACCAATGTCGAAACACAACAGATCGCAGAGATCAGCAGCGGCGCCCGGCGACACAAGAAGGCTCGTCATCACGCGGCTCCCGGCACGTTGACCGCAGCGCGGAACGTGCTGCGACGTGCGCGAGGCATCGCCTCACCCGCCATTGCCGAAACGGCCGCACCAATGGTCTGCGCAACAGCACCCAACGGCACGACATAGTCGGCACCTGCGTGGTTGAGCGCGGCAACAGGCATGCCGGCAATCACCGCGGTATCGCGATCCTGAACGATGCCAATCGCGCCTGCAGTGCGAAGCACGCGCAAACCCTCTGCACCGTCACGTCCCATGCCGGTCAACACGACGCCAATTGCCGCCGAACCAAATGTACTCGCCACCGTCTTGAACAACGGATCGGCCGCGGGACGAACGCCCCACTCGGTCGGATCGTCGCTTAAAAACACGCGCACGCCATCACCCACCTGCTGTACGCGCATGTGTAGTCCACCCGGTGCGATGTACACATGGCCGTTTTGCAAAATGTCTCCATGCGCCGCCTCCGATACCACGAGCGGACCCAGGGAATGGAGCCGTTGGGCGAGACTCGCTGTGAATCCTTTCGGCATGTGTTGCACGACCAACACGGCCGCGTTCAAATCGCGCGGCAGCTTTGGAATTACTTGCGTAAGTGCGGCCGGGCCACCGGTTGACGAGGCAATACAAACAACGCGCTGCACGCCGGTGTTCGCGTTGGGTTGCGCGCTTCCCGCAACAGCGGCACTCGCGCGCTGCATACGAGCGAGCACGTTTACACCGCGCAAGTTTGTGCACGACGCCGCGCGAAGCGCGTCCAACAACTCTTCACGCACGCGGCCAAGATCGAGACTGATTGGTCCGGACGGTTTACGAACAAAATCAACCGCGCCCAATTCAAGGGCACGCAGCGTGGCTTCCGCGCCGCCATCCGCACCACCCGCACTCAACATCACAACAGGACGCGGGACTTCGCTCATGATGTAGCCAAGCGCGTCCAATCCATCGAGGCCCGGCATTTGTATGTCGAGCGTGACGATGTCCGGATTGAGCGCGTGAATTTGACGGAGCGCATCTTCACCATCGCGCGCAGTGCCAATCACGGTGAACTCGCCACTGGATGCCACCACTTCACTCACCATGCGTCGCATGAACGCACTGTCATCCACCACCAACACCCGTCGCACCGGCGTGGGATTAGAGTGCGACATCGCCCTTGGCCAGTGATCGTACGAGCAGACTGCCAGAGCGCACATCAAGATAGACGCTGCGCCCGTGTGAGCCGCCAACATCTTCGCCCACAACCGGAATTCCGTGCGCGAGACATGCGGCCCGCGCTGCAGAAATGTTACGCGTTCCCAGTGGCATCGCACTCGCGGGAAGCAGCGAACCGAACATGCTTGATCCTCCAACTATGCGTGCACCAATGCCATCGCGCGCGCCCAACTCACGCATGCGAACCAACATTGCCGGCAACGCGGTTGCGGCAAACTTGCCTGGCATATCGCGTTGCGTCGACAGTGCTTCATTCGGAAGCAACACATGCGCCAGCGCACCAACTCCGGCCACGCTGTCGTGCAAAACGATAGCGACGCACGAGCCCAGGCCAATGGTGGCAAGCGTCACGCGTCCTGCACTGACTGCATAGTCGGCGATGTTCACGCGAATCTGCTTCACGCCAGGGGCCGACGGAATAGTCGCTCGCGCAAATTAAGCGCGTCGAATTTGTCACGGGCCGGACCAATTAACGTTTCCACTTTGCCCAATACGAGTATGCCACCAGGAGCCAATGCATTGTACAGGCGATCGAAGAGGGTCGCCTGTGCTTCACGCGAAAAATAGATGATCACATTGCGACAGCAAATGAGATGATACCGCTGGACTGGCGATTCATCACGCAACAGGTCGTGACGAAGCACCTGCACTCGCGAACGCAACTCCGATTTGATCGTGGCAGGTTCGCCAGGGTTCACCCACCGCGCACGGCGCGCTGCTGAAATTTCACTGATGATCAATTCGGAATACGCGCCAGCTCGCGCTGCAGCCATTGAATCAATATCAACGTCCGTGGCTTCAATGCGAAACCGATTCAGGCCTACGGTTTCTGCGAGCCCCATCGCGAGTGAATACGGTTCCTGCCCGTGCGAGCATCCGGCGCTCCAGACATCAAGCGTCCCTTTGAATTCATCTCGCAGCATTGGATAAGCCTGTGTTTCAAGCGCAGTAAATACGGCGTCGTCGCGAAAGAATCGCGTGACGTTAATCGTGAGCGCAGCGAGCAACTTCTCCCATTCGGCCGGCGCCTTATCCAACAGTCGTCCGTATTCCGGAAACGTATGGACACTATTCGCTCGCATGCGCACACCAATACGGCGACGCAGACAACGGTCCTTGTAACCCGCGCAGGGAACCAAACGCTCGCGCTCAATTTTGCGCAGCAATTCTGCAAAATCGTCTGATTCGGTTGGGGGCTGCATGGATACGCTGTCTGAAACCGCGGTAAATGCGATCATGATGATGAACCAACGCCCGCAGTTTCCTTGTGTTTCTGCAGCGCGGGGTTGGCACGCACGGCGGAAAGGTTGGCCTGAACGATGCGATTTGTGGGGTCAAGCTTTTGCGCCTGCTCCCAGCTCTCGCGCGCTTCATCCACCGCGCCGCGGCGAAACTGAATGTTTCCAAGCTTGAGATGTACGTCGGCGCCGTGCAAGGGAGCGAGACGTACTACGCGCAGGAAATCTTCACAGGCTTCATCATAACGCTGCGCACGGTAATGATAGTCACCAAGATTCTTGTGCAAGTGCGCAATGTTGGCGTCTTCAAGCAGTGCATGTTCAATTGTACGCGCTGCAGCTTCGTAGCTACCACGCCGTTCGTGCGTGGCTGCCAGATTGTTATGAAGTGCGACCGAATGCGGATGAACATCCACACCGTTTTCGAGAATGGATGTCGCACGCGGAACATCACCAGCGAGCGCTGCGGCCAGACCAGCAAAGTGAAACCACGCGGCTGACGGTTGACGAGCGCCCCACAAGGCACGCGCAGTTCCCAGTCGTTCTTCGGCATGCGCCAATTCACCGCACTTGATCGCGAGCACTGCCTGTGCGAGGCATGTGCGCGGATCATCGCCGCCACCCCGTCGCACTGCTTCGGCGAGGGCCAATTCCGCGTCGGTGTATCGTCCGAGCTGCTCGAGCGCGAACGCAAGGTTATGAAACACGGGCGCTTTTGCGTCCGGTTGTTGTGCGGCCGTGCCCAACACTTCCGCGCCTTCACTCCATTCGCTGCGACGCAGATGTACGAGCCCAAGGTAAAAGCGTGCGGACGTGTCGTCACCGCTCAACTCGAGAACGCGACGGAATTCACGCTGCGCTTCGTCATACATCGCCGTCTTGTAGAACGCGACACCAAGATTACGGTGTTCGGCAACGCGATTTTCTGGCGACGGCTGACGACGGGCCGCACTGCGGCCAACACGCTGCGCAAAACCGGCTGTGAGCAATCCGAAAAGCGCCTTACCCGCTTCGAATTCGTTGAGACCAGAGCGTTGCACGACGGTTGACACGTCATTGGTGCCATCGAGCCACGGTGCGATGCGCTGTTGTTCGGCACTAAGCGCAACTTCACGATGCGCCAAACGCGTTTGATCAATTTCGAAGATGAGATCCATGCTCGGAATCTTCTTCGCAATCTGTGTCCATTCGTCCACGCGACGCGCACCTTCCAACAGCAACGAGTCTGCGTTGATTGACACCAACGTTTCGCGACTGGCCGGACGACCTTCCGCTTCGAAAGTAAATGTTCCCTGCGCCCAACTGAACAGATGGAAAACGGCTTCTTCTACTTGCTCGCGATACGCCGCTTCAAGCTGTTCGCGTTCCACCAGATTCTGATTTAACAGTACGTCTGCGAGTTCGCGATCATCAGCAGGCGCGACGACTGCAACCATGCGTGCAAGCGCGTCAGGCGCGAGAGCACCGTCGCGCACAAGCCGATCACCAAGACGGTCGTAACGATTCACAACCGACGCATGCACGATGCGACCGCGATCAAAATGAATCGATCCAAAGCTGCCGTCACGCGCAACGCTCAGGCATCCGGTCTTTTGACCGAGTGCCAGCAATTGCAGAACGTCCGTGAGACTCGCCTCGGTCAGGCTTCCCTTGATGGCCACTATCGCAGCTCCTCGATCACGCGTCCGGCGAGATCGGGCCATTCCCACATAACTTTCTCCGAATCGAGAAAGAAGTTATCAAGCGCACCTGGTTCCGAACGCATCGCCGGCGTTGGGGAAGCGGCGGTGACAGCTCCTTCCAACTCGCGACGTGCAATATCGAGCGTAAGCGCAGTGCCGAGTACATCGGCAGTGGCGGTCAGTTGCGTGACAATGCCAGACAGTTCGCGAACGCTTGTCGTTTCACGATCAGCCAACCAGTTCACCAATGCCTGCAACGGATCATGCCCGCTCTCGAGCAACCAGCGCGCAATAAGGCGTTGGCGCATCGCGCGATCGGGCGCCTGCAACGAAACAACCAAACCACCTTCAAATCGCGAACGGAGTCGATCGGCCACACCGTGCAATTCTTTCGGGGCGCGATCACTCGTTAACACAATCTGGCAACCACGTTCATACAGCGGGTTGAACAGATGAAACAGTTCTTCCTGCGTGCGTTCCTTGTTTTCGAGCAGGTTCACATCATCGAGAATCAAAACGTCTGCTCCGCGATATCGCGCACGCCAACGTTCGACGGCGCCCTCCTGCATCGCACCAACCAGCTCTTCCATGAATGTGTTCGCCGAAACGCATGCTATCGAAAGACGCGGATGTCCGATGCGAAGCGCATTGCCCAGCGCATGTGCAAAGTGTGTTTTGCCAACGCCACTTGGTCCGTGTACGAAAAGCGGGTTGTAGCGCTCTCCTGGATTCGCAACGACTGCATCAAACGCTTTGAGCGCGAGCTGGATGGCGCTTCCGCCTTCCATGCCACTGCGCGTATAAATCGGAATGGGCGCGGGCAACGGAACCGCCGAAGCGAGTGCACGATCAACAAGCAGCTGCGCTTCGGCGATTGATGCGGGGTTCTTGAATGCCGGTTTGCCACGCAATGCCGGATCCAGCGAAATCGCCTGCACCTCCAACGCCTGCAGATGTTCAATTGCCGCGGTGAACGTTGCCAAAAGACCGTTCACGTCCGGCGGCTCGGCCAAACTCATCGCGCGTTCCAGTACCGAGGTATCGAAACCTTCGGAGCGCCAATACGTGCACGCTTCACCCAAATGAATGCGCCATTTTTCAACGCGCGTTTCGACAACTTCCGTTACATCCGCGAGAAATCCTTCGTATTCCTGGCCAGACGCGCCAAGCATGTGATCAGGAATGACCACAACTTGCGGCGTTACACCTTGTGCAATGCGTTCGCCCAAAACAGCGCGCACGTCATTCGGCAACACTTCGGTGCCATCGAGCTGTTGATACGCGGTCAGTCGATTCAGCGCACCTTTCAGCTCGCGAACGTTTCCGAACGGTAGCCGTGCAACTTCTTCGAGCACGCCATCAGTAAATGTCACCGTGCGATCGACGCATGAATTTCGCAGAATGGCCAGGCGCATTTCGAAATCGGGGGCGCCGATGTCGGCAATCAATCCGCCGGACAACCGCGACAACAACCGCTGATCCACGTCAGGAATATCTTCGGGCGGACGATCGCTGGTCATCACCAACTGCCGTCCGCGTCCCTGCATCAGATTGAAGAGTCGCAACAGTTCGGTTTGTGTCTCTCGCTGTCCGGTGAAGAACTGCACGTCATCCAGCAGCAGCAAATCAACGTTATGAAAATGCTGCGAAAACGATTCGCCCTGCCCCGTCGCAATCGCGCGATGCAAACGTTCAACAACTTCTTCGCCAGTGCTGAACTCCACGCGCAAGGCCGGATGCGCCTGGCGCGCATGATACGCGATCGCAGCAACGAGATGCGTCTTGCCAAGCCCGGGAGATCCGTACAAAAACAGCGGATTGTACGAAGCACCAGGCGATTCACCAACCGCGCGCGCTGCGGCGGCCGCGAGGCGATTGCTGGGGCCGAGCACGAAGTTCTCGAAGCGATAGCCGCCTTCGGTCATGGCATTGCTCACGCTGCGGCCTCGCCAAAGTGCGTATCGCCATGCTGCGCGTCGCCGTGATGCGGATCCATCGCCCGATTTGCGCCGATGCGCTGCAGAACTTGCACACCAATCGAACGAAGCGTTTCAAAAACACCATCGCCCGTATGCGCATTGGCCGAGAATTCTGGTGCGCCGCGGAAGTTGAGCGCGTCAGAGAGCGCCTTCGCGCTCAGAATATCATCGGCGGGCCAATCGCGATTGTTGTATTGAAACACAAACGGCAGCTCGCGCATGGATATCCCGTGCTCGACCAGATTGCGATGCAGGTCCTGCAAGCTTTCAAGATTGTCGCTCAAGCGCTCGCGCTGACTATCAACGACGAAAACAACGCCGTCCACATCTCGCAACACCAACTCGCGCAGACTGCGATTGTGCATCGTTCCGGGAACCGTATACAACTGAAAGCGAACGCGATAGGCGCCCACTTCTCCCAACTCAACGGGCATGTAATCAAAAAACAGCGTGCGATCACGACGGGTCGCCAGTGACGTGAAATTGCCTACCTGATCAGCCGGCAACGACGCGTGTAAATACGACAAATTGCTCGTCTTGCCCGCTCGGCCAGGACCGTAATAGACGAGTTTACACGTTATCAACCGCATCGCGTGATCGATTATTGGCATGATCGCTTCACTCCGGACGGTTCGCGTGCAACAGCTTATGCAAACGCGCGGCCAACACAATCGCCTCGCGGGCGTGTGCCGCATCGGCTTCGCACTCATCGCGTTCGAGCGTGCTGTTCCAGAACGCCATCGCGGCGGCAAGATCACCGCGGCGTGCGGCGGCGTCGCCAAGTTCACGTGCGCTTATCGCGGGTTTGTTGTCGGCGTCCACCGGTTTGCGTAACGCTTGCGGACGCTGGGCAACGGCAGGCGTGCGTAAACGAGGCAAGCCCTCCGGAGTAATGACACCAACGCGAACCGGATCGAAAATGTCGTCGCCAAGCGCTTCGGAATACTGCGCGAGCAACAGCTCGTTCTCGGATGGCACCCACAAATCGGCGTCCGTTTCGTCCTCTTGAACGGCGGATGAAGGTGGCGTCGGCTGCGTACGTAACGCGCGCGCCGAATCAACGAGGCGCAGCAAACCCGTGCCAATCAGTCCGTGGACGATCTCGGCCACTTCCAGCAGGTTGCGTCCCAGTGAACGTGCCAACGCTGGCAAATCACGCTGACCGTCAACTCCCGTGAGCACTTCCCACTGTTGCGGCGTGAGATTCAACAGCGGCAATTGGCGCGGTTCAACTTCCGCAAATGCAGGAATGGCGCGCGCATTTGGCAACCGATCTGACAAACGCGCCCATTCTCCGCCGCGACGC
>JBDTTO010000109.1:0-8051 GCA_039930585.1 Gemmatimonadaceae bacterium | reverse complement strand
CTTGGGAGCCATCGTGCTGAAGATTTTTGCAAAACGACTCTCGGGCAAACCGGCATTCTCGGTCGCAGTCGAAGCGGCAACTGGAGCCGTTCGCGCAGGCGCGGTCGCGGGCGCTGGTTTGACAGCATCAACTGCGCGCGGAACAATGATTTTTCCTTTCGGCGTCTGCGTCACACCAGCCATGGCCTTGCTTGGCACAACAACATCGTGTCCGGCCGGCACCGCGGCACCGTGCGCTTCAGCAGCGGGGTGTTTTGGATCGACTGCGTTGAGCAATCCCTTGGTCGCCGCATTCAACGTCGTTGGCTGATTCTGCTCGGCACGAATTGAATCGGCCGGCGTCATCAACGCCGCTTCTGCAGCCTGCGCAGCTTCGTGTGCCTTGTGTTCTTTCTCGACGCTATCGGCGGCCGCAACGGAATCCGTGGCGTGTTTGGCCAGACTGTCCACCACATGCGCCGCGTAGATTTTCGCCGCTTTCTTCGCGTTCACAAACGTCGCCGCAGAAGCGCTCGTAAGTCCCGCCAATACAGCGATAATCAACGGCAACAACAATTTTTTCATACTTCGGTGGCTCCACCAGGGAATGAGGTCACGTTTTGTGCTTTATCAGGCGCCGAAGATTCGGTGCCGTTTCGCTCGGACTGACGCTGACGCGTAAACAGGGTGAGCGCGATTTCATCCATTTCAACACGATCACGATGCGCTTCACCGGCGCGATGCACATCGGAGTGCTTTTCTTTCAGTCGATCCAACACGCGACGATCACGCGCCGCACCTTCCAGCGAAACACGAGCTTCGGATACAACACCTTCTGCTTTCGATACGGTCTGTGAAGCATGCACCAGCCGATGATCGAGCGCGTTCAACACAAAACCGAGATGATGCAAATGTCCGACCGTTGGACCGGATTCGTGCGCTGACGAAATCTCTGCCCGTGATGCCGAGTGCAACGCCAGCAATTGGTCGCGTTCGTCACGAGCCGCAGTGGCCGATACTTCCGCTTTCGCGAGCAGAATGGCCTTCGCCTGTTCGTGTTTCTCGCGCAGTTCCAGCACGCGTTGCAACCGGAAGTTGAACATCATGAACGACGGCTCACGGCCGATTCAATGGCGTTCGCAATCATGAGCAGCGCCTTGTAGGTGTCGGCGAATGCCATGGACTCCTCAGGACGCTGCCGCAAGAACTGCAACACCTGCTCGCGATACACGATGGCGGCGTCAACATACGGATCACTGCCACGCTGATACGCGCCGACCATGATCAGATCTTCCTTTTCACGATACGCCGCTTCGAGCCGCAGCATGGCGCCGCCGGCGAGCTTCTGCGCTTCGTCTACAATCGAGTCCTTGACGCGACTCTTTGAATCGAGAACATCGATGGACGGATAGTGGTTCTGCGCGGCCAGCTTGCGCGTGAGCACGATGTGTCCATCCAGAATCGAACGCGCGGCATCGGCCACGGGTTCATTAAAATCGTCACCGTCAACAAGCACGGTGTAAATGCCGGTAATTCCGCCAACGGCTGCATTACCCGCGCGTTCCAGCAAGCGCGGAAGGGCCGCGAACACCGAAGGCGGATAACCTTTCGTTGTCGGCGGTTCGCCGGTCGCGAGACCAATCTCGCGCCATGCCATCGCTACACGTGTTACGGAATCAACCATCAGCAAAACTTGTTTCCCCTGGTCGCGGAAGTATTCGGCGATAGCAGTTGCAACAAGCGCGCCACGCGCGCGAACCAGCGCGGCTTGATCGCCAGTTGCCACAATTACCACGCTGCGAGCCAGTCCTTCCTCTCCCAAAGCGTTATCCAGGAAGTCGCGCACCTCACGACCACGCTCACCAAGCAGTGCAATCACGTTCACATCTGCCTTGGCCTGCCGGGCAATCATGCCGAGCATGGTGGACTTTCCGACACCTGACCCGGCAAAAATTCCCACGCGCTGACCTTTGCCGATCGTCAGCAAACCATCGATGGCGCGCACACCCGTTTCCATTGGCTCCGTAATTGTTTGACGGTGCAACGGATTTGGCGGCTCGGCCGACAGTGGAACGCGATCAATTACATCAAGCTTACCTTTGCCGTCGATTGGATGGCCCAGACCATTGAGCACACGACCAAGCAACGCTGGACCAACATCAACGCCAAACGTGCGACCCAACGGCTGCACGATTGAACCCGGATGTAGTCCGTCCATTTCGCCAAGCGGCATCAACAACACAACGCGCTCGTGAAAGCCAACCACTTCGGCCAACACTGAATGATCCCGGCTATGGCTGGTCACGCGACACAGCGCGCCCAATCCCACTTCGAGCCCCGTAGCCTCGAGCACCAAACCCACAATCCGATTCACACGACCGTACGAACCAAAACGCTCGGTGCTTTCCAGGCGTTCCAGCATGGTCGTCGCTTCGGGCGTGTACGCGTCCGCCTGAAATACTTCGCGATGCGCGGCCTGGTACTGCGTGGGCGTCAGCATGCTCACGTCGCCTGCACGTTTCCGATCGAGCGATAGACGCGCTCAAGCGCCGTATCAACTCGGCCATCAACAATGCGTTCACGCCCTTCAACCATGCATCCGCCGCGATGAACCTGCGAATCGGCAATCCAGCGAATTTCGTGAAACTTGTTTCCTTCGGCCGGCTGCAAGAGCTCAGTGCAGGAATCGACATCGTCCGGATGCAAGCGAACGGACACCTGTTGCTCGAGCGGAAACTGCGCCAGCGCGCGCTGCACGAGGCCCGCGACGATGCCAGCATCCGTTTCGACTTCGCGCGCGATCAACTGACGGGCAACGGCTACCGCGAGCACGGCAAGATTTTCTTCGGCGTTTGACGTCCAGCGTTGCTGATGCAGGCGAACGTCTTCCAGCGCGCCGGCCAACGCATCCGCAACTGACTCGATGCGCGGCAACAGTTCGTTCCACGCCATCTTTTCGCCGTCGGCACGACCGTGTGCGTACGCGGCCGCTTCGATGCGCGCGAGTTCCTGCGGTGACGTAATGACTTGTTCGGCAGCAGGCTCCGCGGAAGCGTGTGCCTCCGCGTGCTGCTGCATTGCGCGCTGCATCGGCGCTTCGAAGATGTCGGGCATCTCGAATTCATCGAGAGCCCAGTTCGAAACCTGCTGGCGGTTGTCCGACTCAGACAATGACATCGTCGCTTCCGCTGCTCAGTACGATTTCGCCCGTCTCTTCGAGTGCACGAACCTTGCTGACCACGTCCGTCTGCGCGGCTTCGACATCGCGCATCTTGACCGGGCCGAGGAACTCCATCTCTTCCTTGAGTCCCTGAACCGCGCGTTGCGACATCGTGCCCATGATCCGCGCCTTGAGCTCCGGGCTTGCGGCCTTGAGTGCAAGAGCGAGCTGCTTGACTTCGACTTCGCGCATGAGGCGCTGCAGTGACTTGTCGTCGAGCGATGCGAGATCTTCGAAGACAAACATGAGGTTCTTGATCTGATCGCTGAGTCCTGTGTCCCTCTCGGCCACATGATCCAGGACTTCCTTCTCAAGCACCGAGCTGACCAGGTTGAGCACCGCGGCGACAGCAGCGGGTCCACCCACGTGACTCATGCCCTGTGTGAACGCCATGTCGGCTTCGCTGCCGATCGCGCGTTCAACGAGTGAGATCATGTCCGGTGCAACTTTTTCCATGCGTGCAATGCGGTACATCACGTCACCGCCCAGCTTCGGATCCAGTTCGCGAATAATTCCGGCGACGTGGCCCGGCTCGAGATGCGCGAGTACGAGTGCAATGGTTTGTGGGTGTTCGCCGCGCAGCGTGTTGCCGAGCTGCTGCGGATCGGCGCGGCGCAGGCGCTTGAAACGATCGGAGTCATCAAGCTGACCCTGAATGCGCTTGAGAATCGCGGCCGCGCGTACGTTGCCGAACGCTTTCTCCAATACTTCTTTCGCAAACTCAACACCGCCGGTTGATACGGAATCAACCGCCAGCGTCTGCTCGAGCCATTCCGAAAGAATGGAGTCAACGAGCAGTGGAGGAACGCCGGAAAGTTGCGCCATTTCGAGCGCAACAATTTCCGCTTCTTCGGGATGCAACTCGGCCGTGATCTTGGCGGCGTGCTCGCTGCCGAGCGCCATGCAAAGAATCGCGACCTTTTGTCGACCGGTAATACGTTCGGGCGAGAGCCTGTCAGACTGGCGAGCGACAGCACTCATACACGGAGCCAGTTACGGGTCACACGAACTGCAGCTTCCGGACGTTGATCAACGGTGGCGATGGCCTGCTCACGTTCTGGCGAAATTGCAATGGCCGGCAACATGACCCTGCGTGGCGCTGGTTCGACGTTTTCGTACTCATCCTGGTGCTGCATCTGTTCGTGCTGCATGTGCATCGCGGCGGACATCTGCGTTGACGCCGGCAATTACGGATACGTTGGTGCGGCGGCCAACTGTGCCTGCTGTGCTGATGCTTTTTCTTTCTTCGGCTTGAGCGCCGTTACCATCACAATTGCCAACACGAGCAATGCAACCAGTGAACCGCCCCAAACGAACGGCTTTGGATTCGCTTCAACACGCGACATCAACGTGGGCGTCGGGATCGAATCGCGCTTCTGAATTACCGGAAGGTTGAATGGCGCGCTCTGCACGGCAATCAAGTCACCGCGAACGGAATCAACGCCGATCGCATTCCGCATCAGCAACTCGATGCTGGCGAGTTCGTCGGATGTGCGCTTTGTGATGATCGGTTCGACTGCGGTCTTCCTGGTTGTGTCGGCTGGCGGAATCGTGACTCTGTCCGCCACCAGGACTGCAACCGTCAACTTCTTGATCGTGCCGATTTGTTGAACGAAATTCTCCACGCTGGTGGAGTTTTCAAACTGCAATGACGATGTGCTGTATCCCGCGCCCTGCTGCGGTGAGCTTGGCGTAACTTCGGCCTTCTGCTCGGTAACAGACGCCTGCTTGTCCGGGTCAACCTGTTTAACCGTGCGTTCGACTTTGTCGAAGTTGAGGCTGGCCGTGATCTGCACTTTGCTGTTGCCTGTTCCAACAAGACTCTGCAAAATGTTTTCGGCTTTCTTTTCGAGCGAGACTTCGAGTTCGCGCTGTACAGTCAGATGTTTGCTGGTCTGCGAAGCAACACCGCCATCATCGTCCGTCGCGAGTGCGTGACCGCTTTCGTCAATAACGGCAACGTGGTTCGGATCGAGGCCGCCAATGCTGCTGGCCACAAGTGTTTGCACACCGGCAACAACGGCCTGCTGCGGCGACTCGCCGCCTTTCATTGCCAGCGTGACTGACGCTTTCGACGGACGTTCGTTCTGCTTGAACAGTGATTCGTCTTCGATCGCGAGATGCACTTTCACACTCTTCACATCGCGCATACTGCTGATGGTCCGTTCCAGTTCGCCTTCGAGACCGCGCGCGAAATTCACTTTCTGCGTGAAGTCCGTCATGCCCCAGGTTGGCTTGTCAAACAGTTCCATGCCTGGACGGCCGGCGTTTGGCAAACCGGCTTTGGCCAGTTCAACCTTGGCGCGTGGGCGATCGGCTTCGTTCACTGAAACCGTGGTGCCGGTTTCGTCGAGATCGTACGTGATGCCGAGTTCTGTCAGCTTGGTGGTAACATCGGAAACGTTTTCGACTGGCAAACCTGCGAACAGCGGCACGCGTACCGGTTTCGTTACGTACTGCGACAAACCGAAGATCAAAGCAGTCGCGACAACACCAACGCCAACAATGGCGAGCTGACGTGGCGAAACACTGCGACCGATAATGGACTCGAGCATTGGCTAATCAGCTCTGCATGTTGATGAGGGTCTTGTAGGCGTCGACCGCCTTGTTGCGCAATTCAATCACGAGATCGAGCGCAAGCCCGGCTTCTTCGGAGGCGGCCATCACCTGGTGCATCTCGACGTTCTCGCCCGCGGCAAATCGCCCGGTGAGATCGGCGCTCTTCGCACCGGCGTCGGATGCTTCACTCAGAAAACGCGTGAGCGTATCGCCAAACGCCGAATCGTTTTTGTCCGGCATCAACGGAACCTGTTTGGCTCCGGTGTCGCCCGTCTGAAACTGTTCGAGGTTTCGCGTTAGCAGTTCAATGCGTGATTGCATGGCGTGTTCTGTTGAAAGCAGTGTGAGAAACTGTGTGTCTGCGAATTAGGCGCGAACGTCGAGACGACCACCGCGCACCGATGGCGGCGCTGCTGGTGCTGCTGACTTGATGCGTCCGTACGTCAACGGTCCCAGTGATGCAGTCTTCGCAAAGAAATTCCGTTCTTCACTCGTCAACACACTCCACAACGTTGGATCAGTGCCCGCTGGTGCTTCGGCTGGCACCACACTCTGCGCCGCTTGTCCGGCAATGGGCGACTGCGGGCGAAGTGCTGGCGTTGTTGCTGATGTTTTTGCTGGTGCAATCGCCGTGTTCTGCGTGCCGGTGCGGTTCCGATCAACCGACGTGCGCGACGTTTCATCAGGCCGAGCGAGCGGGCCGATGTTGGCGAGAAGTGGGTTGCTGATGCCGTTAATGCTCATGGACGTCGTAGTTGTTGCAGAGAGTCAGAAAACTTCGATCAGATATCGAGCGATGCGCGCAGCATCGATTTCGCAGCCTGGAACACCGATGCATTTGCTTCATAGATGCGTTTCGCATCGAGCATGCTCACCATTTCCTGCGTGGTGTTTACATCGGGGTAATGCACGTAGCCGTCGGCATCAGCGTTCGGATGCGACGGTTCATACAGCTTGCGGCCTTCGCCCTGTGTTTCAACGACACCAGTAACGGCAACGCCGTACGGCTGTCCGTCGCCTCGTCCCGCATCCGACAAAAACGGCACGGTGATGCTCTGGCGCGAATCACTGCTCATCGCCGATCCGCTCGCGCCGGCAATCGTTCCGCCAATGCCCGGCGGTACTGTGCTGCTGAACTGCGCGTTGGTTGCGTTCGCTGTTTCCATCATCAGCGTGCGCGGCTTGTAACCACCTGTGCCGTCGGCGTTCAGTGGCACATCAGCGTTCGCGAGATTCTGCGCGATGGTCTCAATGCGCTGGCGCTGCGCGCTCAGTCCGCTGGCCGAAATCGCCAGCGTGCGAAACATCGGGCGCGTGACTCCCTGTCCGGGAACCGGCAGGAGGCCCAGAGGACGCACACCATTAATGGGCATTATTTCTCACCCTTGATGGCCGAACGGAGGCTCTGATAAGTCTTTTCCAGCAGACGGCTGGTGGCCAGGAAGCGAAGCTGCTCATCGCCCAGTGCGGCCATTTCGTCTTCGATATTGATGTCGTTGCCTGGCGGGGTGGCGTCGCCCGCCTTGGCGTTCAAACGGAAGCCATCACCATTATTGACCGACGCCTGAGCAACGCGGTCGGCGATCGCCCGTGAGCGCTGGACACTTTGGTCCAGTGAGCTCTTGAGCGGTGAGGCCATACTTGCGCGATCGATGAGTCCGAAAAGCATCAGAGTTTCCTTTGGTGGTGACCTCCGCGGAGGTCCTGTGTATCCACCAACTGAGAAAGCAATGACGGGGCCAAACTCTTCTGGGCGGGGAAATGGAACCGTCCGCCGGTCGTCGCGATTACTTAAATCATTATTTTACAACAACTTACAGTTATCTAGCTAATCTGAAATCGAGCTAGGCATTTATTGCCGACCATGGGGTCAGACCCCTTGATCGGCCGGGTCAGGCAGAAATTTCCGCATCAAATCAGGATGGAAGTGCCTAGTGCAGCCCCCGAAATGCGTCGATACAGGCACTCTGACCCAATGGAGCATCCCTCAGTAAATGATCGGCACGCGTCTGAAAATCCTCCATTTTTTCACAACTCGATCTCCGTCCCGATTTCACACACCCGCGCCGGTGGCAACCGAAAAAATTTCGTGGCGCGCCGCGCATTACGGGCGAGGAGGACGTAAAGGCGTTCTCGCCAGATGGCCATGCCCGGCCGATCGGTTGCGAGCAATGTCTCCCGCCCGAGAAAGAACGTGCTTTGCTCCATATCGATCACGAGCCCGAAACTCCTGAGCCGCTCGATCACCGTCGGAACCTCCGCATCCTCGGCGAAGCCATGGCGGGCAACCACG